>NZ_LZJX01000109.1:0-36198 GCF_001667595.1 Mycobacterium sp. E2989
GGGACAGGTTGGTGAAGCCGCCCACCGCGAATTTCGTGCCGTCCACCCGGCCCAGCGCCAGCGCGTGGCTGGACACCTCCATGACGACGGTGTCCACCCCGCGCTGGGCCATCGCCGCGAACATCGCCTGCAGCGCGGGCGCCTCCGGCGTGGTCAGCGCGCTCGGGACGTCGGCCCCGTCGATGCGGATGCCGACGGTGCCGATCAGTCCTGCCGTCCGACCGGCCGCGCGCAGCCCGGACTCGACCAGATACGTCGTGGTCGTCTTGCCCGAGGTTCCGGTGATGCCGACGACGGTCGTGCGCTCCGAGGGGTTGCCGTAGACCGTGGCGGCCAGGGCGCCGAGCACGCCGCGCGGCGCCGGGTGCACCAGCGTCGGCACCGCCGCCGCCGACGCGCCCATCTCCGCGACCCCGGCGGCATCGGTCAGGACGGCGACGGCGCCGCGTTCGATCGCCTCGTCCGCGTACCGGGCTCCGTGCGTCGACGCCCCGGTCAGCGCGGCGAACAGGTCGCCGGGATGCACGTCCTGGGCCCGTAGCGTCACCCCGGTGATGGCCACGTCCGGCACCGCCGCGCCGCGGTCGGCGAGCACCGCGCCGACCTGGGCCGCCAGCGCGGGCAGGCGCGTTCCCGCGCCTGCGCTGGGACGCAAACCAGTGGGCACCGACAAACCTCCCGTCCACACACGTGGTCCTCATGATCGGCCATGACACCCTACCGAGAGGCGCCTGCCACGCAGGTGGGCTCGTCGATTGAATGTGCGTTGTGGGCCTTGCGCGTGCGCCGAGGGCGTGATTCGGGCCCGAATTCCGCCCTCAGCGCACGCTCGGCGCCGTCACGGCACTCGCGACGGGCCGGGTGCTAGGTGGCCTGGCGGCGACCCGCGGCGCCCGGCTGCGCCGCGCTTGCGATCGCCGCTAGGTGGCCTGGCGGCGACCCGCGGCGCCCGGCTGCGCCGCGCTTGCGATCGCCGCTAGGTGGCCTGCAACGTCAGGGGCGGGCCCGGGTCGGGCGAGAGCGGCACGTTTTCGCGCTGCATCAGCCAGCCGGCGATGTTGTGGAACAGCGGGGCCGCCGAGTGGCCCGGCGTACCGTCCGCGTTGCGATCCGGGTTGTTCATCATGATGCCGATGACGTAGCGCGGATTGTCGACCGTGGCCATTCCGGCGAAGGTGATCCAGTAGACGTTGTCGAAGTAGCAACCGCAGGCCGGGTTGATCTGCTGGGCGGTGCCCGTCTTGCCCGCCATCTGGTAACCCGTCACCGCGGCGGCGGGCCCGGTGCCCTGCTGATAACCCATCGGGTCGCGTTGCACGACGGCGCGCAGCATGTTGCGCACGGTCTGCGCGGTCTGCGGCGACACCACCCGCACGCCTTCGGGCCGCGGTTCTTCGGTCCGGGTGCCGTCGGGCGCGATGGTGGCCTTGACGATCCGCGGCGGAACGCGAACCCCGTCGTTGGCGATCGTCTGGTACATGCCGGCCATCTGCAGCAGAGTCATCGAAAGGCCCTGCCCGATGGGCAGGTTCGAGAACGTGCTGCCCGACCATTGGTCGATGGGTGGCACCAGGCCGGCGCTCTCGCCCGGCAGGCCCACGTTGGTGCGTTGCCCGAGGCCGAATTTGCGGACCATGTCGTAGAAGCGTTCCGGGCCGACGCGCTGGGCGAGCATCAAAGTGCCGACGTTGGAGGACTTCCCGAACACGCCGGTCGTGGTGTAGGGCATCACGCCGTGTTCCCACGCGTCGTGGATGGACACCCCGCCCATCTGGATCGACCCGGGCACCTGCAACACCTCGTCGGGGTTGGACAAGCCGTACTCGATCACCGAAGACGCGGTGATGACCTTGTTGACCGAGCCGGGCTCGAACGGCGAGGACACCGCCAGGTTGCCCAGCTGTCTGTCGCCCTGACGTCCGATGTCCTGCGACGGGTCAAAGGTGTTGTCGTTGGCCATGGCCAGCACCTCGCCGGTCTTCGAGTCCAGCACGACGGCCGAAACATCGTGCGCGCCCGAGAGATTCTTGGCCTGCTGCACCTGCTGCTGCACATAGAACTGGATGTCGTCGTCGAGCGTCAGCTGGACCGTCGAACCGTTGACCGCCCGATGCCGGTTGCGGTAACTGCCGGGGATGACGACGCCGTCGGAGCCGCGGTCATAGGTGACCGAGCCGTCGGTGCCGGACAACACGGAGTCGAGCGACTCCTCCAGCCCCAGCAGCCCGTGACCGTCCCAGTCGATGCCGCCGACGATGTTGGCCGCCAACGACCCGCCCGGATACTGCCGCAGATCCTGGCGCTCCGAACCGACCTCGGGGTACTTGTCGGAGATCGCGCTGGCCACCGCGGGGTCGACGGCGCGGGCCAGATACACGAACGTCTCGTCGCTCTGCAACTTCTTCAGCACCGTCGCGGAGTCCGGCTTGTTGCCCAGCCGGGTGGAGACCTCCTTGGCGATGTCGCGCAGCCGCTGCGCGGGATCGGGTGCCACCGAGTTCTTGGCCTTGGCCTCTTCCAGCTGCTTACGAATCCGCTTGGGCTGGAACGTCAACGCGCGCGACTCCGTGGTGAACGCCAGCTGATCCTTATTGCGGTCGACGATGCTGCCGCGCACCGCCTTCTCCACGTCGGTGACCTTGAGCTGACCCGCGGCCTGGGCGCGCAGCGTCGGCGCGTTGGTCACCTGCAGGACGAACAGCTGGACCGCCGCCACCACGACCAGGATCCCGATGGCCGCGTTGCCGGCCCGGTGCCGAAAGACGAACGACGCGCCGCGGGTGCCCGCCTGCACGAGCTGCCGGGTGCGCCGCTCCCGCGCCGAATGCCCGGTCGCCACCGCGTCCGAGGCCTTCTTGGCGTCCTTGGCCTTGCCCTTGCGGAATCGCTTCGGTTCCCGCGGATCCTGCGCCTGTTGCTTCGCGCGCCGCTTGGGTTGCCGAATCCCCTTGGCTTCCTGCGCCTTCCGGGGTCCGCGGGTGGCCTGCGACCGGCGGGCCCGCGCGGAGTCGCCGCGGCTCATCGGGGCGCACCCGGCGCCGCGACGGGGCCCGGCGCCACGGGCTGCGGCGCGAGCACCGGCGCCGCGGGGACGACGGGCGCGGTGGGGATCGCCCCCCGCTGCACCGGGACCGGCACCTCCGCGGGCAGCGGTGCGGGCACCTGGCCGGGCGGCGGAACGGGCATGCCGCCCAACGGGATCGGCACCTCAGCGGGCAAGGGGGCGAGCGCCGGCCCGGCCGGCGCGGGCAAGCCCGGCACCGGCGCACCCGGCGTGGGCATCGCGGCGGGGGCCTGCCCGGTGACGGGCGCCCCCGGCACGGCCGGCGCGCCCGGCAGCTGCGGCGCAGTCTGGCCCAGGTGCTGGCCGCCGAGCGTCGCTGACCCGTCCGGTGCGCGCAGCAGCGCCTCGGGTCCGGGCCGGGCGGGGACGGGCGCCGCCGGGTCGGGTTGCAACCGGATCGGCACCTCCGCCGGCGGCGCCGGCGGAGGTGCCGGGGGCGCGGGCGGACCCTGTTCGGGCAGTTTGCTGTTCAACGGAGGGGGCGGCACGCCGTCGGCGGGCTTCGGTGTGCCGACGACCACCCAGTTCCCGGACGGGTCCTGGACCAAGTGCGCGGTGTCCCGCGTCGGGATCATGCCCTGTTTGCGGGCCGCTTCGGCGAGCGCCGGCGCCGATTCCGCCTCGCGCACATCGCGTTCCAGCGCCTCTTTCTGCTGTTGCAGCAGCCGGGTTTTCTCGCGGGCGTGGCTCAATTTGTAGGAGCGCTCGGCGGAGTCCGTGGACAACCACAGCGTGAGACCCAGCCCGACGCCGAGCGCACCGATGACCAACACGACAAACGGAACCTTGCTCGCCAGGGTGCGGGGCCGCAGGTCGATCGAGGCCAGCCTGGCCGCCAACCGTTCGCTCAGGCGGGGACGAACCACCTTGGGCGCCTTGGCCTTCCGAGCCTTGGCCCGAGCCTTCGCCTGACTCGTGCTCTTGGGCCGTGCCGGCCGCTCGACCGGCCGGGCGATGGGGCTGGTGTGCGGGCCGGACTTGGGCGCACGGCTCTCACGCGTGGGCGCCGACGCCCGCCCCGGCCGGGACCAGCGCGCCGGGCCGGGATCGGCCGACGAGCGTCCGCCCCGCCTGGCGGAGCCGTCGCGCCCGCCGCGGCGATTCGGCGTCTCCCGCTTTGCTTTCATGCGTCGCCCTTTCCGGTTGCCTGCTGGACCCGTTGGACAGCTCGTAGTCGCACCGCGGCGCTGCGCGGATTGCGCTCCACCTCTGCGGCGTCCGCACGTTCGGCGCCGTGCGTCAGCGACCGGAATCGCGGCTCGTGGCCGGGAAGTTCGACCGGCAGATCCACCGGCGTGCGGGACGCGACCGCCTCCGCGAACAGCCGCTTGACGATCCGGTCTTCCAGCGATTGGTAGGCCAGCACCACCATGCGTCCGCCCACGGCGAGCGCGTCCAGCCCGGCCGGGATCGCGCTGCGTAACGAGTTCAGTTCGTCGTTGACCGCGATCCGCAGGGCCTGGAAGGTCCGCTTGGCCGGGTGTCCCCCGGTGCGCCGCGCGGGGGCCGGGATCGCTTGGTAGAGCAACTCGACCAACTCCGCCGTCGAGGTGAAGGGTGCGCGGGCACGCCGGCGCACGATCTGCGCGGCGATGCGGCGCGCGAACCGCTCCTCGCCGTAGCGGTGCAGGATGTCGGCCAGCGCCGCCTCGTCGTAGGTGTTGAGGATGTCCGCCGCGGTCAACGACGACTCGGGGTCCATCCGCATGTCCAACGGCGCGTCCTGCGCGTACGCGAAGCCCCGCTCGGCGCGGTCGAGCTGCATGGACGACACCCCTAGGTCGAACAGCATCCCGTCGACCGATGCCGCTGTGGCGTAACCGTTTTCGGCCAGCGCGGCGGCCAGGCCGTCATAGCGGGTGTGCACCAGCGTGATCCGGTCGGCGAATCGGTCGAGCCGCGCCCGGGTGATTGCCAGCGCATTGGGGTCGCGGTCGAGTCCGATCAGTCGCAGCCCGGGCAGGTCGCTCAGGAAGCGTTCGGCATGCCCACCCGCCCCCAGGGTGGCGTCGAGCAGCACCGCGCCCGAACCGTCGGCGTGGTGACGGGTCAGCGCGGGGGTGAGCAGTTCGACGCAACGGTCCAGCAGGACGGGTACGTGCCCGAAGTCTCCCGAATCGTCAGCCACCGCAACACCTCCCCGGATCGGGCGAGACGCCCCTGCATCGAGGTCCCTGTCCGAAGGCACGAACCTGGCGTTGGGGAAGTACGCCAGGGTCGGTTCGGGCAGAGGCCACGTTGCACGGGCATGCGCCTCAGATGATGTCGCCGAGTGCTTCATCGCTGGCCGCGGAGAAGTTCTCTTCGTGGGTCTGCTGGTAGTCCTGCCAGGCTTGCGCGTCCCAGATTTCGAGGTAATCGACCGCTCCGATCACCACGCAATCCTTGGACAGGTTGGCGTAGCGGCGGTGGTCGGCCGACAGCGTGATGCGCCCCTGCGCGTCGGGATGCTGCTCGTCGGTTCCCGCGGCGAGATTGCGCAGGAACGCGCGGGCGTCGGGGTTGCTCCGCGAGGCCTTGCTCGCCCGGCGCGCGAGCTGCTCGAATTCCCCGCGCGGGTAGACGGCGAGGCTGTGGTCTTGGCTCTTGGTGACCATCAACCCCCCTGCCAGCGCGTCGCGGAACTTGGCGGGCAGCGTGAGCCGCCCCTTGTCGTCGAGTTTGGGCGTGTAGGTGCCGAGAAACACCTGCTCACCTCCCCTGTGGGGTCACCCAAACACTGCAGCCACCATACCCCACAATCCCCCACTTCGCCCCATTCCTAGGGTGTCGCGGCGGAGTTTTTCGGGTTATCCGCCACCCACGACCGCTTTCATCGGGGCGCGGTGGCTCCCAGGGCCACGTCGCGCACCCCGGCGGGCGGAAGAAAACCCCACTTCAGGGCCCCGACACGGGGCCAGTGGGGCATAGTGGGGCCGTTCGGTGGGGCCGGGTGGGGCGTGAGGCCTGCGCCAAAAGTCGGTTCGGGCTCGATCCGGCGTCAAAACGGCATCGACCGCCCGACGGTCGCCGGCCGGCCGGGTCGCGTCGGCGATGATGGCGCCGCCGGCCCGCTGCGGGCGTGAAAAAGGGGTAGCCGCGGGGCTACCCCGATGGGTTGACGGTTGCCGCTAGTCGTCGAAGCGGCGGCGGAACCGGTCTTCCATCCGGCTGGTGAACGAACCCCCGCCGCCCTTGTTGCGGCGCTGGCGCGACGAGCCGGACGCCGGTCCGGGGAGGTCGGGCCGGCCGGACAGCCGTGGGCCGGTGATGGCGAACACGACGCCGCCGAACATCACGATGAATCCGAAGACGCTGAGGATCGGGAAGTTTCCGATCATGGTGGCCTTGAACGCCACTCCTGAGACCAGCATCGCCAGGCCGATGACGAACAGCGCCGCGCCCTGCAGGCGGCGGCGCGCGGTGGGCGCGCGGAACCCCCCGCCGCGGACGCTCGACGCGAATTTGGGGTCTTCGGCATAGAGAGCGCTCTCGATCTGATCGAGCATCCGCTGCTCATGATCGGAGAGTGGCATTCGTCCCTCCTTGCCGACAGTTTGACGCGTAACTATCGATAGCACGCGGATGCCCGTTGCGGGGGCAACTATTCGAAATGATACGAGGTCAATCTGTGCCTTACCACTGGTTCGGTGCCGATTCTATCCCCGCCGCGGCCGGGCATCAGCCGCAGCCGCAACGGCGGTGCGCTACAACCGCCTTGCCGAACCGGCATGGTTCCCCGGTTCATTGCCGTGACCGCTCGGCGGGGAACCCGCCGCGGGTCCGATAATGACGGTGGCAGCGCGCCGTTGGACCACGGGATGAGGAGGGCACCGCGAGTTGGCGATATTCCTCATCGATCTGCCGCCCACCGATATGGAGCGCCGTCTCGGTGACGCCCTGAAGGTGTATGTGGACGCGATGCGGTACCCGCGGGGCACCGAGAACCAGCGCGCGGCGATGTGGCTCGAGCACATCCGCCGCCACGGGTGGCAAGGGGTGGGCGTCGTCGATGTCGAACTGGCCGAGGGCGCACCGATCCCGCCGGCGGCGGAGCTGAGCAAGGCGCCGCTGCTCGGCGTGGCCTACGGTTACCCCGGGGCGCCCGGGCAGTGGTGGCAGCAACAGGTCGTCCTCGGCATGCAACGCGGCGGGCTGTCGGCCCAGGAGATCGCCGGCCTGATGAGCAGCTATTTCGAGTTGACCGAACTGCACATCCACCCCCGCGCGCAGGGGCGCGGCCTCGGGGAGGCGCTGGCCCGGCGGCTGCTGGCCGGCCGGGCCGAAAAGAATGTCCTGCTGTCCACCCCGGAGACCAACGGCGAGCCGAACCGGGCCTGGCGGTTGTACCGGCGGCTGGGTTTCACCGACGTCATCCGCCGCTACCACTTCGCGGGTGACCCACGGGCGTTCGCGATCCTGGGCCGCAAGCTGCCCCTGTGACCGCCGGCTCGGGGGCGCGCCCGGACGGACGTGCCGAAGCGGCGCGCCGCATCTGGCACGATGACCTGGTGCGCGCCAGCCTCGCCCCGTGCCGAACCGCCGGATTCACCGCGCGGCGGCGCCGCTTGGTGGCCATCGCGATGCTGCTCATGCTGGTGCCGCTGGCCACCGGGTGCCTGCGGGTGCGGGCGTCGCTCACCATCTCGCCCGACGACCTGGTGTCCGGTGAGATCGTCGCCGCCGCTAAACCCAAGACGCCCAAGGACACCGGCCCGCAGCTCGACAGCAACAACCTGCCGTTCAGCCAGAAGGTGGCGGTGTCCAACTACGACAGCGACGGCTACGTCGGGTCGCAGGCGGTGTTCTCCGATCTGACCTTCGCGGAGTTGCCGCAGCTGGCCAACATGAACTCCGACGCGCAGGGCGTGAACCTGTCGCTGCGCCGCAACGGCAACCTGGTGATCCTGGAGGGCCGGGCGGACCTGACGTCGCTGACCGATTCCGAGGCCGAGGTCGAGCTGACCGTCGCCTTCCCGGGCGTGGTGACTTCCACCAACGGCGATCGGGTCGAGTCCACCGTGGTGTCCTGGAAACTCAAGCCGGGCGTGGTGACCACGATGACCGCCCAGGCCCGCTACACCGACCCGAACACCCGGTCGTTCACCGGGGCCGGCGTCTGGCTGGGCATCGCGTCCTTCGCGGCGGCCGGCGTGGTGGCGCTGCTGGCGTGGATGAACCGCGACCGCTCCCCGCGGCTCACCGCACCGCGCGACCAGTCGCCGAGCTAGCCCTGCGGGGCGGGTGACCAGTACGCCAGCATCTCGGCGAACGTCTGGAAGGCGGGCGCCGAGACGCCGTAGGTCGCCTCCAGGTGGATGCTCAGCGGGAAGCCCAGCTCCGCGACCCCGTCGATCACGCGCTTGTACAGGTCGACCATCAGCTGGCGCTTCTCGGGCGGTTCGCTGGCGGCCAGCCGCCTGACGAATTCCTGCTCGGCGGCCACCGCCGCGTTACCCGGGTCCTGGATCAGCCAGTTGATCAGGCCGACCCGGCTCTCCATCTTCGGGACGAACCCGAACGACAGCAGGATCTCCGGCCGGTGGTCGGTGCTGGCGGCGAATTCGCGCAGGAATCCCACGATCGCGTCCGAATACAGCAGCTGGGTCATGCCGTAGGTCGCGCCCTGGTCGCACTTGAAGTTGAACCGGCCCTGTTCGCCGTCCCGGGTGGGGATCAGGATCACCCCGCGGTTGGGCACCAGGTCGCGGTAGATGGACAGGGCGTCGGTCGGGGCGACGCCGGAGCCTTCACCGTCGTTCATGGTGCGCGGAACGCCGACGAAGACCACGCCCTCCATTCCGGCCGCGCGCAACTCGGTCAGCCGCCGGCGCAGCGACGGCTCGTCGGAGAAGGCGGTCACCTGGGTGCACAGGCCGTGCAGCCCGGCCAGCTCGGGCTTGACGATCGACCAGAAGTCCAGCACGTCCAGTTTGGTCTTCATCGTGATCGGACGGTCGTCGTCCTCGGCGATGATGCCCGGGATCATCACGTGCCGCAGCCGGCCGTCCAGACCGGTTTCCGCCGAGAACTGCACCACTTTTCGCGCGTCTTCGAGCGCCCGCTCCCGGCCTTCGTCGGCGTTGGGCGGCACTAGCTCGAGCGCAATGGTGTTGAGTGTCACGCGGCTTCTCTCCATCCGACGACTAGCGGCTTGAGCTTCCCCGGCCGCACGGCAGTGGGCGGTCCCGGCACCCCGACAGCATAGGCGGGGGGCTACTTGCCAAGATCCCCGGTGCGGCGCCGAATACACTGGTCGGGCCCGCGACAAACCGTGCCGCGTCGAGCAGAAAGTCGAGCAGAAAGGGGTGCCGCGCTGAGCCCCAACGCCCCAGCGGCAGCGGCAACCGTCGAGTTGACCGGCGCGATCACCGATCGGCTTCGGCAACACCTGCGCGACCGGCGCGCCGACACCGCCTACATCGGCAGCGACTACGAACTCATGGTCGGGGCGCTCGAGGATTTCGTGCTCAACGGGGGCAAGCGGCTGCGGCCGGCCTTCGCCTACTGGGGCTGGCGGGCCGTCGCGGCCGGGGAACCCGATTCCGAAGTGCTGCTGCTGTTTTCCGCGCTGGAGCTGCTGCACGCCTGCGCCTTGGTGCACGACGACGTGATCGACGACTCCTCGACCCGCCGCGGCCGGCCCACCGCGCATGTCCGGTTCGCGGCCCTGCATCGCGACCGGCAGTGGCGCGGCTCCCCGGAGCGGTTCGGGATGTCGGCCGCCATCCTGCTCGGCGACCTCGCGTTGTCGTGGGCCGACGACATCGTGCTTCGCACGGGCCTGGCGCCGGACGCCGCGCGGCGCGTCCAGCGGGTATGGGCCGAAATCCGCACCGAGGTGCTGGGCGGCCAATTCCTGGACATCGTCGCCGAGGCCAGCGCCGCCGAGTCGATCGCGTCGGCGATGAACGTCGATACCTACAAGACCGCCTGTTACACGGTGTCGCGGCCGCTGCAGTTGGGGGCGGCCGCCGCCGCCGACCGGCCCGACGTGCAGGAGGTCTTCGGCCGGTTCGGGACCGACCTCGGGGTGGCGTTTCAGCTCCGCGACGACGTGCTGGGCGTGTTCGGGGATCCGGCGGTGACCGGCAAGCCGTCGGGTGACGACCTGCGGTCGGGCAAGCGCACCGTGCTACTGGCCGAGGCGGTGGAGTTGGCCGAGCGGTCAGATCCGTTGGCCGCCAAGCTGTTACGCGATTCGATCGGCGCGCAGCTGACCGACGAGCAGGTGGACCGGCTGCGCGAGGTGATCGAGTCGGTGGGCGCCCTGGCCGCGGCGGAGCAACGCATCGACGAGCTGACCCGACGCGCGCTGGCCGCGCTGGCGGCCGCACCCATCGACGCGGCGGCCAAAGCCGGACTCACCGACCTGGCCAGGCTGGCCACCGACCGGTCCGCCTGAACCGATGACCACTCCCACGCACACCCCGCCCTCCGGCTCGCCGGCAGCGAAACCGGCTGGCGGCGGCGGCTTTTCGCGGTTGCGCGCGTTCGCCGTTTCCGAGGACGCCCGGCCGGCGAAGCTGGGCATGCTCGGCGCGGCGCTGATCACCGTGGGCGGCCTTGGCGCGGGCAGCACCCGCCAACACGACCCGCTGCTGGAATCAATGCACATGTCCTGGCTGCGTTTCGGCCACGGCCTGGTGTTGTCGTCCGTGGTGTTGTGGACCGGCGTGGGCCTGATGCTGATCGCGTGGCTGGGTTTGGGCCGGCGCGTGCTGGCCGGCGAAGTGACCGAGTTCATGATGAAGGCCACCACCGGCTTCTGGCTGGTGCCATTGCTGGTGTCGGTGCCCGTCTTCAGCCGGGACACCTACTCGTACCTGGCCCAGGGCGCGCTGCTGCGCGACGGCCTGGATCCGTACGCCGTCGGACCGGTCGCCAACCCGAACAGCTTGCTGGACAACGTAAGTCCCATCTGGACGATCACCACCGCCCCCTACGGCCCCGCGTTCATTCTGGTGGCGAAGCTGGTCACCATGGCCGTCGGCAACAACGTGGTGGCCGGAACGGCGCTGCTGCGCCTGTGCATGCTGCCGGGGCTGGCCCTGCTGATCTGGGCCGCCCCCCGCCTGGCCAGCCACCTGGGCAACGACGGCTCGACGGCCCTGTGGATCTGCGTGCTCAACCCGCTGGTGCTCATCCACCTGATGGGCGGGGTGCACAACGAGATGCTCATGGTGGGACTGATGGCCGCCGGCATCGCGCTGAGCTTCGCCGGGCGCCACGTCCTGGGCACGACACTGATCACCGTGGCGATCGCGGTCAAGGCCACGGCCGGGATCGCCCTGCCGTTCATGGTGTGGGTGTGGATGCGGCACCTGCGCGACGGTCGCGGCTACCGGCCGGCCACGGCATTCGTGGCCGCCGCGGCCATGTCGCTGCTGATCTTCGTCGTCGTGTTCGGCATCCTGTCGGCCGTGGCCGGCGTCGGGCTGGGCTGGCTGACGGCGCTGGCCGGGTCGGTGAAGATCATCAACTGGCTGACGGTGCCGACCGCGGCCGCCAACATCATCCACGCCGTGTTCAGCGGGTTCTTCCCGGTGCACTTCTACCCGATGCTGCGGATCGCCCGCCTCGT
Organism: Mycobacterium sp. E2989; assembly: GCF_001667595.1. NCBI lineage: Bacteria > Bacillati > Actinomycetota > Actinomycetes > Mycobacteriales > Mycobacteriaceae > Mycobacterium > Mycobacterium sp. E2989. Next base: position 11,628 of record NZ_LZJX01000109.1, read on the forward strand.
CGGGATCGCCGTCATCGCCATGGCGCTGCCGCTGTTGTGGTGGCGGTTCCGGCGCGACGATCGGGAGGCACTGACCGGCATCGCGATCTCGATGCTCGTCGTGGTGCTGTTCGTCCCCGCTGCCTTGCCGTGGTACTACTCCTGGCCTCTGGCGGTGGTCGCCCCGCTGGCGCAGTCCCGACGGGCGATCGCGATCATCGCCGGCCTGTCCACGTGGGTGATGGTGATCTTCAAACCCGATGGCTCACACGGGATGTACTCGTGGCTGCACTTCTTGCTGGCCACCGCCTGCGCGCTGATCGCGTGGTACAGCCTGCACCGCGCCCCCGACCGGCGGGCCGGCCAAGCCGAGGAAGCCGCGCTCGCCGCTCAGTAAGCCATGGCCTGCGCCCGGCGCACGACCTCCCGCGCCTGATGCGCGTGCAGGGCGTCGACGGGGCGGGCGTTGCTGATGGAATCCCGGCTGCCGTCGTGGGTGATCGTCAGCGACGGGTCGGGGGTGAACAGCCACCGCACGATCTCCGTGTCGTGGTAGCCGCCGTCGTGCAGGATGGTCAGCAGCCCGGGCAGGCTCTTGACCACCTCACCGGACTTGGTGAAGAACACCTGCGGCACCACCACGCCGCCGTCGCGTTTCACCGCGACCAGGTGGCCTTCCCGGAGTTGCTGCTGCACCTTGCTGACCGAAATCCGGAGCAATTCGGCGACCCGCGGCAGGTCGTAGGTCGGCTCGTCGGGATCCAATACATCGTCGCCGGCAGGAACACTGCTCACGGCGCAAGTGTAGGCCTTGCCACGGCCTTGTGAAGGCATGTTTTTCCGCCCGATTGCACCGTCACCCCTACGATGGCCCCGTGGCCGGACCCCCGACGGGAGACCCCTTGGACAGCGCATTGCTGGACGGCCGCTACCTGGTGCAGTCGAAGATCGCCAGCGGCGGCACGTCGACCGTGTACCGCGGCCTCGACACCCGGCTCGACCGCCCCGTCGCGGTGAAGGTGATGGATTCCCGCTACGCCGGCGACGAGCAGTTCCTGACGCGCTTCCAGCGCGAGGCCCGCACGGTCGCGCGGCTCAAGGACCCCGGCCTGGTCGCCGTCTACGACCAGGGCCTGGACTCCCGGCACCCCTTCTTGGTGATGGAGCTCGTCGAGGGCGGGACGCTGCGCGAGCTGCTGGCCGAGCGCGGGCCGATGCCGCCCTATGCCGTGGCCGCGGTGCTGCGTCCCGTGCTGGGCGGGCTCGCGGCCGCGCACCGGTCCGGCCTGGTCCATCGCGACGTCAAGCCCGAGAACGTGCTGATCTCCGACGACGGCGACGTCAAGATCGCCGATTTCGGCCTGGTCCGTGCCGTGGCCGCCGCCGGAATCACTTCCACCAGCGTCATTTTGGGCACCGTCGCCTACCTGTCGCCCGAACAGGTGCGCGACGGTGACGCCAGCCCGCGCAGCGACGTGTACTCCGCCGGAATCCTCGCCTACGAGCTGCTGACCGGGCGCACCCCGTTCACGGGCGACTCGCCGCTGGCCATCGCGTACCAACGGCTGGACACCGAGGTGCCGCCGCCCAGCGCGGCGATCGACGGTGTGCCCCCGCAGTTCGACGAGTTCGTGCGGCGCGCGACCGCGCGCGACCCGGCCAACCGGTACGCCGACGCGATCGAGATGGGCACCGAGCTGGACGCGATCGCCGAAGAGCTTGCGCTGCCGGACTTCTCCGTCCCCGCGCCGCGCAATTCCGCGCAACACCGGTCGGCGGCGCTGCACCACAGCCGCATGAGCCAGCGTCCGGCCGGCGCGCAACAGCCCGCACCGGTCCGCCACCCCACCCGCCAGCTGACCCGCGGCCCCGAGGGCCTCTCGGAGCCGCCGCGCGCGCCGGTGTCCGACGACGAGCCCGACGAGGACTACGAATACGCCCCTGTCACAGGCGAATTCGCGGGCATTCCGATCGCCGAGTTCGCATACGCCCGCCAGCGCGGCCGGCGCCTGGTGCTGATCTGGTTCGCGCTGGTGCTGGCGCTCACCGGGATGGTCGCCACCGCTGCGTGGACGATCGGCAGCAACCTGAACGGACTGTTCTAGTCGCGCAGCATCTCGGCGACCAGGAAGGCCAACTCCAGCGATTGCTGGGTGTTCAGCCGCGGGTCGCAGGCGGTCTCGTAGCGCCCGGCCAGGTCGAGGTCCGAAATGTCTTGCGCCCCACCGAGGCATTCGGTGACGTCCTCGCCGGTGATCTCGACGTGGATGCCGCCCGGGTGGGTGCCCAGCGCGCGGTGCACCTCGAAGAAGCCCTGCACCTCGTCGACGACGCGGTCGAAGTGCCGGGTCTTGTACCCGTTGGACGACTCGTGGGTGTTGCCGTGCATGGGGTCGCACTGCCAGATCACCTGGTGACCGGTGGCCTGGACCTTCTCCACGATGGGGGGCAGCAGGTCGCGCACCTTGTTGTTGCCCATCCGGCTCACCAAGGTCAACCGGCCGGGCTTGTTGTTCGGGTCGAGCCGTTCCACGTATTCGACGGCCAGTTCCGGGGTCATCGTCGGGCCGATCTTCACGCCGATCGGGTTGGCGATCACCTCCGCGAACGCGATGTGCGCGCCGTCGAGCTGGCGGGTGCGCTCGCCGATCCAGACGGTGTGCGCCGACAGGTCGAACAGCTGCGGCTCGCCGTCGTCGCTTTCCGACAGCCGCAGCATGGCCCGCTCGTAGTCGAGCACCAAAGCCTCATGGCTGGCGTAGATTTCGGCGGTCTGCAGGTTGCGGTCGGCCACGCCGCATGCGCTCATGAACCGCAGGCCCCGGTCGATTTCGGTGGCCAGCGCCTCGTAGCGCGCGCCGGCCGGCGACGTCCGCACGAATTCCCGGTTCCAGTCGTGGACCAGATGCAGCGACGCCAGCCCCGACGACGTCAGCGCCCGCACCAGGTTCATCGCCGCACTGGCGTTGGCGTAGGCGCGCACCAGCCGCGACGGGTCGTGCTCGCGGGCGGCCGCATCCGGCGCGAAGCCGTTGATCATGTCCCCGCGGTAGGACCGCAACCCCAGGGCGTCGATGTCGGCCGACCGCGGCTTGGCGTACTGGCCGGCGATGCGGGCCACCTTGACCACCGGCATGCTGGCGCCGTAGGTGAGCACCACGGCCATCTGCAGCAGGGCGCGGATGTTGCCCCGGATGTGGGGTTCGGTGTTGTCGGTGAAGGTCTCGGCACAGTCGCCGCCCTGCAGCAGGAACGCCTCGCCCTTGGCCACCTGGGCCAGCTGCTCCTGCAGCCGCAGGATCTCCGACGGCACCGTGACCGGCGGCACGCTCTCCAGGACGGTGCGCATCGCCGTCGCCTGGTCGGCAGGCCAGCTGGGCTGCTGGGCCGCCGGCTTGGCCAGCGCGGCGTCCAGCCGCGCCCGCAGGTCGCTCGGCAACGGGGGCAGCGACGGCAGCTGGTCGATCGGGATGTCGACTGTCCAGTTCATCGGTCCATGGTAACCGGGCCGCGAGGGTGACTGATCAGCGCGAACGCCGTTCGGGCGGCGCTCCCCCGTCCGGATCGCCCCCGTGGCCGCCGGAGTCCGCAGCGGTGATCAGACGGAATCGGCGCAGCTGGTCGCGGGCGTCGACCAGCGCGTCGTGGGCGTCGCGGGACCGCGGCGGCATCGGCGGGCACCCCCGGTCCTCCCAAAGTTGCCGCAGGTCCCGGGTAAAGCGGGGCAGCGCCCGCGGCAACTCGGGCATCGTGCCCCACAGCTGGCACAGGGCCACGTGGTCGTAGGCGCCGATCCAGGCCCACAACTCGATCGGCTCGGTGCCGGCGACGCCGAAGAACTCCTCCAGGTCCAGGCGAATCTGCCTGCGGGAGCGCCACAGCTGCGACGCCGGCGACGGCAGCTTGGGCAGCACGTTGGCGCGCACCCAGGCGCCGGCGCGCTCGGGGTCGAATTCCGTGGACACGGCGTAATACTCGCGGCCGTCCTCGGCGACCACCCCGATCGAGATCAACTCGATGGTGCGGCCGTCCTCGATGAATTCGGTGTCGTAGAAGTACCGCACCGGAGCAAGCCTACGGCCGGCGACGGCGAGCGCGGGAACCGCGCGAGTAAGGAGGCGGCCCGTCGATACGGCCGGCGACGGCGAGCGCGGGAACCGCGCGAGTAAGGAGTGGCCCGTCGATACGGCGGGCGAGCCGGCTATCTGCCGATCAGGATCGGCTCGGTGGGCGGGGGTGCCGCGTGGACGTCGTGGTCGAGCTGGGCGTCGACCGCGCGTTCGTCGGGCAGGCTCGGCGTGCCCGCGATCGCACACTGGACCCACAACTTGGCCCGCACGACCGGGCGGCGCAGCCGGCGTTCCCGCTGCAGCGCGCGCCGCATCTTGTCGGGCTGGACGGTATAGCGCCAGCGGGCCCAGGGTGCGTGCGGGCGCGACAACCGGATGGCGCCGATGACCAGCAGGACGACGATGAACATGCCGAGCAAACCGGTCCACACCTTGCCCTTGAGCACCACCACCACGGCCATCGGCAGCGTCAACACCAAGGCGCCGGCCACCGCGGCCCGCAGCGGCCACGATTCGGCGCCCTCCCAGATCGGCAGGAAGAACATCAGCGGGTGCAGGCCCATGATCAGCAGACCGGCCACGCCCACCGCCGCGAACACCGCGTCCACCGAGGTCCGCCCATCCTCGGACCAGTAGACGTCCGACAGGTGCAGGATCAGCGCGTACTCGTCGAGCACCAGGGCGGCCCCGATCCCGAAAAAGATTGCGGCCAAGGTGAAGTCGGGCTCTTGCCCGTCGATGGACAGCGTGACCAGCGTCAGGCCGGACAGCAACACCAACACCACCCCGAACGTCACGTGGTGGATGTGGATCCCACCGACGTGCACGTTGCGCGGGTGCCACCATCGGGCGGGGCGGCCGGTGTCGGCGCGGTGGCGGATGAAGCGCACGAACGATCGGGTGACGAAGAACGTGAGGATGAACGCCACCAGGCAACACAGCAGGGGCAACCGGCCGGCCTCGATGATGTCGTGCGCGAACCAGTGGGTCACCCGCAGCACGAACCAGTGGAGCACTCTTGAAACCTACGCCTGTGAGCGTCGACGCCGCGGGAGCCGCGCTGTGCCACGTGCCACGCCCACCCACCGATTACGCTGTTGTGCGACATGAGTAAATGGCGGGCGCCCGACCAGGGCTTACCAAGCAAACGTGGCCCCGGTCAGGTGCTGTTGTGGTGCGGACTTTGGGTGCTGGCGGCGGCGGGGCTGGGCTACGCGGGTTGGCAACTGTTCGGGCACATCCCCTACCGCATCGACATCGACGTGTACCAGATGGGCGCGCAAGCCTGGATGCACGGGCATTCGCTGTACCACGGCGAGGTGCTGTTCCACACGCCGATCGGCCTTGACCTGCCGTTCACCTACCCCCCGCTGGCGGCGATCGTGTTCTGCCCATTCGCCTGGCTGCACATGCCGGCCGCCAGCGTCGCGATCACCGCGCTGACCTTGGTGCTGCTAGTGGTGTCGACCGTGATCGTGCTGACCCGCCTGGACGTCTGGGCCGCCTCGTCGGCGTTGCCCGGCCCGGCCTGGCTGCGCCGCTGGTGGCTGGCCATCGTCATCACCGTCGGGGCGACGCTGTGGCTGGAACCCATCACCTCCAACTTCGCCTTCGGCCAGATCAACGTCGTGCTGATGACCCTGGTGATCGCGGACTGCATGCCCCGTCGCACGCCGTGGCCGCGCGGCCTGCTGCTGGGGCTGGGCATCGCGCTCAAACTGACGCCGGCGGTCTTCCTGCTCTACTTCCTGCTGCGCCGCGACAACCGTGCGGCGCTGACGGCGGTGCTGTCCTTCGTGGCGGCGACGACGGTCGGTTTCGTTCTGGCGTGGAGCGATTCGTGGGAGTACTGGACGCACACCCTGCAACACACGGACCGGATCGGCGAGGCGGCGTTGAACACCGATCAGAACATCGCCGGGGCGCTGGCCCGGATCGGCCTGGGTGAGCAGCCGCGCTTCCTGCTGTGGGTGGCGGCCTGCCTGCTCGTGCTGGCGCTGACCGTATGGGCGATGCGCAGGGTGCTGCGGGCCGACGAGCCCGCGCTTGCGGTGGTGTGCGTTGCGCTCTTTGGCCTGGTGGTCTCGCCGGTCTCGTGGTCGCACCACTGGGTGTGGGGGTTGCCGACGGTCGTGGTGCTCGCCGTGCTGGCCTGGCGGCGCCGCAACGTGGCGCTGGCCGTGGTCGGCCTCGCCGGTGTCGCGCTGATGCGGTGGTCGCCGATCGACCTGCTGCCCAAGCACCACGAGGCGACCGCGGCCTGGTGGCGCCAGCTGGCGGGGATGTCCTACGTGTGGTGGGCGCTGGCGGTCCTGGTCGTTGCCGGGCTGACGGTCACCGCCCGCACGCCGTCACGGGATACGGCACCGCAGCATTTGACGCCGGTGACAGCCGCCGGATAACCGGGTACACCTAGCCGGCGGCGGTTTCCGGGATCCGCTCGGCCTGGCTGGACGATCCGTCACCATTGCGGCTTTCCTTGAGGCTGGCGGCGTAGATGTCCACGTACTCCTGGCCGGACAGCCCCATCAGCTCGTAGATCACCTCGTCGATGACGGCCCGCTCGATGAAACGGTTGCCGGCCAGCCCCTCGAAACGGGAGAAGTCCATCGGCTTGCCGAAGCGCACGGTCACCCGCCCGAAGCGCAGCATGTTCGTGCCGGGCGGGTTGACGACGTTGGTGCCGATCATCGCGACCGGGATCACGGGCACCCCGGTGTGCAGGGCCAGCCGCGCGAGGCCGGTCTTGCCCTTGTACAGCCGGCCGTCGGGCGAGCGGGTGCCCTCGGGGTACATCCCCAGCAGCTTGCCCTGGGACAGCAGCCGCTCGGCGGTGGTCAGCGCGGCCTGCGCGCTGTCGGCGTCGGTCCGGTCGATCGGCACCTGGCCGACGGCGGTGAAAAACCAGCGCTGAAACCAACCCTTCAGGCCGGTTCCGGTGAAGTATTCGGCCTTCGCCAGGAAGGTGATCCGCCGACGCACCACCAACGGCAGATAGAAGCTGTCCATCACCGCCAGGTGATTGCTGGCCAGGATCGCCGGACCGGAACTCGGAATGTGTTCCAGCCCTTCAACTTTTGGGCGGCCGAGCAAGGCCAGCAACGGGCCGAGGAGCACGTACTTGAATAGCCAGTACCACATGGCCCTCCCTCTCGCCCGCCGTTCTGCGCCAACTGTACCCATCGCTTGCGCACGGGACCACCTTCGGCGCAGCCGGTTACTCCTCGACGGTGACCGGGATCGGCTGATAGCGGGTCCGGGTGGCGGCGTCCGGGGTCTCCGCCTCGGTGACGCCGTCGCCGGGCGGCCCGTCCGGTGGCGGAGGCGCCGCGCCGTTGACGTCGTCGAGCATGGCGCGTACCACCTCGAGCAGGGCGATGCTGTGGTCCGCGATCACGGTGATCAAGGGGTGCTGGTCGCCGGTCGCCAGCGCGGCCAGCGCGCACACCGGGCACCACACCTGCTGACACTTCCCCGTCCCGACGCCCCGGCCCGCCGTCAGCGCGGCCGCCGTCCGCATCGCCGGGTCGATCCCGTCCAGGATCGCCTGGGCGAGCCTGCGCAGCTCCGGACCGATCTCGGAATGACCCTCACTCACTTAGGCCACACCTCCGGGTCTGGTCGAAATCGGACTGTCAGCTCGCCGCCCCGCAGGTGTGCGTCCAGCACCGTGCACCGCCGGAGCACAGACGCCAGCCGAACCCTGCGCCGCAATCCGCCCGCGCTGATGATGAGGTCGTCATCGACGCGACCCAGCGTCAGCCCAGACGGATCGAGTTGCGGCAACGCTAGCCGCATTCGGTAGACGGAACCAAGTCCCGTTCCGGATTCCAGGTCCACCGTCGGCCGCAGCGGTCCCGGCGGCGCGGCCCCGCCGCGCCGGCGCGCGCTGTCGAGCAACGCGCCCAGCGCCTTGGCGCCGATCGGCTCGCCGGACAGGTGCGGAGTCATCACCAGGGCCACCTCACCAATGGTGGCGTCGAGCTCGTCGAGAACACCACGTTGTTCGGAAATGCGTTCGGCGTACCAGTAAAACGCGGGGTGATCGGGCAGGTTGCGGTATTCGTAAGAATCGTCTTCGGTCAGAACCTGATTGACGATCAGCTCCTCGACGCGCACGCCCATCAACGCCAGCGAACCCAGCGTCCGGGCCGCCTCGGCCGCCACCACTCGCTCCGGGGTCAACACCAAATGCGCGCTGACCAATTCGCCGTCGGTCAGCAGGGCGCCCAGCCCCTCGACGCTGGAGCTGATGCGTTCGAGCAGTTCCACCACCGCCGCCGACCGGGCGTCGTCGGCGCCGATGGACAGCCGCCGATGCCGCGGCCACGCCCGCTCGACGTAGAGCCCGAAGGTGGCGGGCAGGGTCAACATGCGCAACGCGTCGGCGGTCGAGGCACAGTCCACGACGACGCGATCCCAGCCCCCGGAGACGGCCAGCTCACCGACGGCGTGCAGGCCGAGCACTTCCTGAACGCCCGGTAGTGCCGAAAGTTCTTCCGGCGCAATGGTACTCAGTTCGGATTCGGGGAACCGCCGATCCAGGGTGTCGACCACGTCGCGCCAGCGCGACTCGAGCAGGGCCAGAGTGTCCAGGGCCAGCGCGTCGAGAAAGCCCCCGCCGGCCTGCTCGTCATCGGCAAGCACCCGAACCGGTTCGCCCTGGCTCGGCGGGACGGGGACGCCGAACACGTCGCCGAGTGAGTGCGCCTGGTCGGTGGACACCACCAGCACCCGCTGGCCGGCGCTCGCGGCACTGACCGCGGTGGCGCACGCCAGCGTGGATTTTCCTACCCCGCCCTTGCCAACGAATAGACTGATCCGGGCCGGGGTGGACGCCCGCGATTCGTTGGACTCACTCAGCCCTCGACTCGTTTCTTTAGATCCTTCAACGCGGTGTCGGTCAGCCGGCGCTCGGCCTTGCGTTTGAGCAATCCGATCATGGGGACGGCGAGGTCGACCGAGAGCTCGTAGGTGACCTCGGTGCCAGATCCCTTGGGCGCCAACCGATATGTGCCCTCCAGGGAACGCAGCAAGGAGCTGGAGACCAGCGTCCAACTGACCGACTGCCGGTCCTTGGGCCACTGGTAGGACATGACCAACGTGTCCTTGAGCACCGCGGCGTCCAGCACCACCCGCGCGACCTTGGGGTAGCCGTCGGCGTCCGTCTCCTGGACCTCGGCCTCCCGGTATTCGGAGATCCACTGCGGGTAGGAATCGATATCCGCGATCACGTCCATCACCGTGCCCGGGTCGGCCTCGATGTAGATGGTCTGCGACGTCTTCTCCGCCACCTGGTGTTGCCCTCTCTCCTGCAAGCGGTCGACGCCGCCGGCGGGGAAACTACCGTGCGGGTCTACCCCCCGGGCCTCCGGTCCGAAACGGTACTCTCCCCTGCAAACCTGACCCGGCTAAACTACCGGAGAAACTCCGACCGGGCGGAGGCGTTCCAGCGTCGTTTTGACCTCGAAGGCCATTTTCTTTCCCGCCACCCGACGGCGGTGTGTCATTTTCGCCAGATTGAGCTTCGCCAGCTGCCAGGCCGCCACCCCGGTGGGTTCGGCGTGCAGGAAATAGTGCAGCACCACCCCATCGAGCGACGGTTCCAGCCAGATCTCCATGGTGCCGGTCAACGCGCCGGTGACCGCCCAACGGATGCCCTTGTCGGCGCGGTCCTCGACGACCTGCAGGCGCAGGTCCGGCCACCAGCGACGCCAGCACGACTGATCGGAGACGGCGGCGCCGACCCGCGCGCCGTCGGCGGCGATGAACGTCTCGTCGGCGATCTGGATGCTGTTCACCACCTCAGCTTCACACACCTCGCCCGAGGCCCGGCAGACTGCCACCGTTCCTGCGTGAATGCGCGGATTAGGCTGGACGACATCAAGCCGTCCCCCCGGATACGTCACTAGCCAAACGAGGTCAGTAAGAGTGCGTGAGTACAGTGTCCCCGCCCGCTTCTCCGTCGGCGAGCACGACAACATCGCGGCCATGGTCTTCGAGCACGAGCAGCAAGATCCCGGCTTCGTCATCTTCCGGCGTCAGGTCGACGGCGTCTGGACCGACGTCACCTGCGCCGAGGTGGCCAAACAGGTTCGCTCGGCGGCGCTGGGCCTGATCGGGCTCGGGGTGCAGGCCGGTGACCGGGTGTCCATCTTCTCGGCCACCCGCTACGAGTGGGCGATCATCGACCTCGCGATCCTGTCCGTGGGCGCGGTCACCGTGCCGATCTACGAGACGTCGTCGGCCGAGCAGGTGCGCTGGGTGCTGCAGGACTCCGAGGCGGTGCTGGCGTTCGCCGAAACCGACGCGCACGCCGCGATGGTCACCGAGCTCACCGCCGAGCTGCCGGCGCTGCGCCGCGTGCTGCACATCGACGGCTCGGGCCCGAAGGCGCTGGATCAGCTCGCCGAGGCCGGCGAGTCGGTCGAGCCCGCGGAGCTGACCGCCCGCCAGGAGGCGCTGCGCGCCGACGACCCGGCCACGCTCATCTACACCTCGGGGACCACCGGGCGGCCCAAGGGCTGCCAGCTGACCCACTCCAACCTGCTGTACGAGACCCGGGGCGCCAAGGAATGCCTGCCCACCCTGCTGGACGAGGGGCAGCGGCTGCTGATCTTCCTGCCGCTGGCCCACGTGCTGGCGCGCTCGCTGACGCTCTCGGCGTTCGCCAACAAGGTGACGGTCGGGTTCACCAGCGACATCAAGAACCTGCTGCCGATGTTCGCGGTGTTCAAGCCGACGGTGGTGGTGTCGGTGCCGCGGGTGTTCGAGAAGGTCTACAACACCGCCGAGCAGAACGCCGTCAACGACGGCAAGGGGCGGATCTTCGCGGCCGCCGTGCAGACCGCCGTCGACTGGAGCCAGGCCCAGGACCGCGGCCGGCCGGGGCTGGTGCTGCGCGCCAAGCACGCGGTGTTCGACCGGCTGGTCTACCACAAGTTGCGCGCCGCCCTGGGCGGTGAATGCCACGCGTCGGTTTCGGGCGGGGCCCCGCTGGGGGCGCGGCTGGGCCACTTCTACCGCGGCGTGGGTTTGACGATCCACGAGGGCTACGGCCTGACCGAAACCAGCTCGGCCATCACGGTCAACCAGGTCGGCAACGTCAGGATCGGGACGGTCGGAACGCTGTTGCCGGGCAACAGCATGCGCATCGCCGAGGACGGCGAGCTGCTGGTGCGCGGCGGCGTGGTGTTCAGCGGCTACTGGCGCAACGAGCAGGCCACCAACGACGCGTTCACCGACGGCTGGTTCAAGACCGGCGACCTCGGCGCGCTGGACGAGGACGGCTTCCTGAAGATCACCGGCCGCAAGAAGGAGATCATCGTCACCGCGGGCGGCAAGAACGTCGCGCCGGCGGTGCTCGAGGACCAGCTGCGGGCGCACGCCCTGATCAGCCAGGCCATGGTGGTGGGCGACGCCAAGCCGTTCATCGGCGCCCTGATCACGATCGACCCCGAGGCGTTCGGCGCCTGGAAGGAACGCAACCACAAGGCCGCCGACGCGTCGGTGGGCGACCTGGCCACCGACCCCGACCTCATCGCCGAGGTGGATGCGGCCGTCAAGCACGCCAACCTGGCGGTGTCGCACGCGGAGTCCATCCGCAAGTTCCGCATCCTGCCGGTCGACTTCACCGAGGACACCGGCGAGCTGACGCCGACGATGAAGGTCAAGCGCAACGTGGTCGCCGAGAAGTTCGCCGCCGACATCGAGTCGATCTACGAGAAGGAATAGCGCGCCCGCCTCGCCCGCGAGCGTCACGCTGGCGTGGCGCGGCACGCCGGGCGCCACGCTGGCGTGACGCTCGAGCCGCCCTCTAGGCCCGCAGAAGCCCGGCCAGCCGCGCCGCGAGCACGTCCCACCGCCAGTGGCCCAGCGCCCACTCGCGTCCGGCCGCGCCCATCGCGGCCGCCCGATCCCGATCGCCGAGCACCGCGCTGACCGCGTCGGCGACGGCGTCCCGCGAGCGCCCATCGACCACCAGCCCAGTCTTGTTGTGCTGCACGGCTTCTGGAGCGCCGCCGGAGTCGCCGGCGATCACCGGCTTGCCCGTCGCCGACGCCTCGAGGAACACGATGCCCAGCCCCTCGACGTCCATGCCGGCACCGCGGGTGCGGCATGGCATGGCGAAGACGTCGGCCAGCGCGTGATGGGCCGGGAGCTCGGCGGCCGGCACGCCGCCGGTGAACGTCACCTGGTCGGCCACCCCGCAATCGCGCGCCAGCTTGCGCAGCGAGTCCAGATAGGGGCCGCCGCCGACGATCACCAGGGCCGCCCCGTCGACCCGTTGCCGGATCAACGGCAGCGCCTTGATCAGCATGTCCTGGCCCTTGCGCGGGACCAGGCGGGACACGCACACGACGGTGGGCCGCTCACCGAGCCCATACCGGTCGCGCAGCGCGGCGCCCGCGGCGGGGTCGGGCCGGAACCGGTCGGTGTTCACCCCCGGCGGCAGGTATTCCAACGAGGCGTGCGGCCCGAACGCCGGCGCGAACCGGTCGCGGGTGTAGCGGCTGACGAAGGTGACGACGTCGGTGGTGTCGCCGATGCGGCGCAGCACCGACCGCGCGACCGGCAGCATCGACCAGCCCACCTCGTGCCCGTGCGTGCTGGCCACCACCCGGGTCGCCCCGGCCTGGCGGGCGCGCTGGGCGAGCAGCGCCAGCGGCGCCGCCGCGCCGAACCAGACGGTGTCGATGCCGTTGTCGGCGATCAGCCGGCGCATCCGGGAATCGACCGCCGGACCCGGCAGCATCAGCGTGCCCGGATGGCGGACCACCCGATAGCCGGCCGCTTTGGCCGAGTCGTCGAAGGCGTCGGCGCCCTTCCATTGCGGCGCGTACACGGTCACCGAATGCGATCCGGCGGCGACCAGCGGACCGACGAAGTCGTTGAGGTAGGACTGGATGCCGCCCGGCCGGGGCGGAAAGTCGTTGGTTACCAGCAGGACCCGACTCACTGCGACAGGCTAGCCTGGCGGCGCGCGCGGGCCGTGCGGGGCATCCGTCAGGCCGGGTGGGTCAGCCAGGCGTGCCAGCGCACGAGCAGGCCCGGCGTATCGGTGGCCAGGACGTCGTGGACGGCGGTGGGCACGTCGGTGTGGCCGACCCCGCACACCGCCAGATACAGGTCGCGCAGCTTGGCGGCCCCGTAGGTGTCCGCGACGAAGCGGGCGAACCACCACGCGCGGTCGTAGGACAGCGAGCGCTGCGGCCCGGGCGCGTCCAGGTCGGCGTCCGAGGGCAGCGTCAGCGGCACCGGCAGCGCATCGGGGGGCACCGGCGTCTGGGGCCGGGCGATGAAGTCGGCCACCCCTTCGGCCAGCCATCGGGGCGCATCCGGGGCGGTGTCCACACGCGCGGCGTAGTGAAAAAGCTCGTGCGCCAACACAATTCGTAGCGCACCCGCGGTCATGCCGGCCGCACCCGGCGCGAACACGATCCGCTCATTGATGGCCGCCCGGCGCGCGGGATCGACACGGTCGACGACGGTTACCGCCGCGATGTCGGCCCATTGTGCCGGCGGGCCCCCGCCCGCGGCGGCGCGGAACTCCTCGTCGGTGCGGGCCGCGATCACGGTGATCTCCCGCGACCAGTCGACACCCCAGAACGCTTCGACCGCGTTGATCGCGCCGCCGATGTCGGCGGAGACGCGCGACAGCAGGCGGTCGCCGCCGAGTCCCAGCAGCCGAACGGTGCGGTCGCCGGCGACCATCGACCTGGTCGCCGCGGCGACCTCGCTACGCGCTGGAGTGATCAGCTGCGCGGGGCGTGCGCGGCTGTCGCTTTCCGCGTCGAAGGGCACGGCCGCGGCGACGATCAATTCGACAACGAATACCCAGGCCAGCAGCATCGTCAGCCGCTGGCGCGGCGTCCGGGGGCCCCTACTAGTAGCGGCGGGCGTCGTGGACCGGGCCTGCGGCATTCATCGGCACCACCCGCACCGGCTGGCCGTAGGTGGAGGAATGGATCACCATGCCGTCACCGACGTAGAGGCCGCTGTGTGACGCGTCGTTGTAGAAGGTGATCACGTCCCCGGGCTGCAGGTCCGACAGCGCCACCGGTTGGCCGCCCGTGGCCTGCGCCTGGCTGGAGTGCGGCAGCGATATGCCGGCCTGCTGGAACGCCCACATCACCAGCCCGGAGCAGTCGAATCCGCCGGGCGCGGCGCCACCCCACACATACGGCGAGCCGACCTGGGTCAGCGCCGCCTGCACGACGGTCGCGCGGTCACCGCCGCCGACCCCGCCGCCGAACGGTCCGGGCATTCCGCCGGGCGGCGGCGCCTCACCGGGTACCTGTCCGGCCGGTGGCGGCGCGCCCGGCGGCGCGGCGTCCGGCGCGGGCGCGCCGGGTGCCGGGAGCCCGGCCGGGATGGGCCCGGGGTCGGCGAGCGCGGTGCGCTGCTCGGGCGACAGGGATACGTATTGCGACTTGACGACCGCGATCTGCACCTGCAGCTGACTTTGCTTGGACTGCAGGCTCGCTCGCACCGCGGCGGCCTGCTCGGCCGCGCTCTTGGCGTCGGCGGCGGCCTTCGCGGATTCCCGCTCGGCCTTGGCGGCCTGCTCGCCGGCCACCCGGAAGTTCGTCATCTGGTCGGACATCTGCGTCGCCATCAACCGCTGCATGGCCAGCTTGTCGATCAGCCCCTGCGGCGATCCGGCGGTCAGCATGGCCGTCATGCCGTCGACCCGGCCGCCCATGTACGTCGCGGCGGCGAGCTTGTTCACGGCGCCCTGGAACGAGGCCAGGCGGGCCTTGGCGGCGTCGACGGCGGCCTGGGCGTCGTCGTGCTTCTTCTCCGCCGCACGCTCGGCCACCAACTTGTTGTTCAGGTCGAGCTGCGCGCTGTGCATCGCCTCGGTGGTCTGCTCGGCCTGGCGGGACAGCTCGTTGAGCTTCGCCAGCGCGTCCTCGGCCGGGTCGGCCGAGACGTTCGCGGCAAGGACGCCGGAAAAGACCGTGAAGCCCGCTAGGGTCCCGATGGCAGATCGTGTGAGGACACGCGCAAACGGGTATCTAGAGTCAAGCCTCAAGATTTTGCTTCCTTAAACGGCCATCGACGACCGCGCGTCGTCGAGCTGGTTTAGGTCTCAAACAGGTTACGAAACGATATCGACGTTTGTCCAAAGCGAGCGGTTAAGAAATTGGAAAGATTTCTGTCATAACCATGTGAACGCCGATGTCCCCCTCGTAAACCTTTGGCACACAAAGCATCTTAAGCCACCCCAAAATCGTGTCCGCGGCGGATGGGTACCAGCCGCAATCGCGGCGCGAGTCCCGCATCGGCAAGCACCGCCAATGCAGCGCATTCATCCTCCGACAAAGTTTCCGGGACCCCGAGTAACACGCTGACGACGCAGTCGCGGCATCCCGGGCCGCGCACCGCGCAGTCGTCACAGTCGATCACCACCGGCGCCCCCGCTTCCGGCACCGTCGCGCCGTAGCTGTCGGGCCCACTGCTTCGTGCCATCGGATCGGTCCTCTCGGTCAGGCTTGGCGAACGTCAGGTCGGACTACCCGAACGGTAACCGCGGCCACCGACAACCCGCCGGGGTCGCGTTTGGGCTGGCACCGGGCCCGGTTCGATCGGCGTGGCGGCCGCGCTGGTGTCGGTGGCGGCGCTTAACGTCGCGGCCATGGGTGCCGGTGGTGCGACTCAGCTCAGCTTCGCCGAGTTGGGGCCGTCATTTGCCACCGCCGAAGTACCGCTGCGGGACACCACCTTCGTGATAGTCGACCTGGAAACCACCGGCGGGCGCACGAAGAGCACCGACGGAAGCGTTCCCGACGCCATCACCGAGATCGGGGCGGTCAAAGTCCGCGGCGGGGTGGTCCTGGGCGAGTTCGCCACGCTCGTCGACCCGCAGCGCAGCATCCCGCCCCAGATCGTGCAGCTCACCGGCATCACGACGGCGATGGTGTCCGACGCCCCGACCATCGACGCGGTGCTGCCGATGTTCCTCGAGTTCGCCGGCGATGCGGTGCTGGTCGCCCACAACGCCGGGTTCGACATCGGGTTCCTGCGCGCGGCGGCGGCGCGGTGCGATATCGCCTGGCCGCGGCCGCAGGTGCTGTGCACGGTGCGGCTGGCCCGCCGGGTGCTCAGCCGCGAGGAAGCGCCCAGCGTGCGGCTGGCCGCCCTGGCGCGGTTGTTCGCCGTCGCCACCCAGCCCACGCACCGCGCCCTCGACGACGCCCGCGCCACCGTCGACGTGCTGCACGCGCTGATCGAGCGGGTGGGCAATCAGGGCGTGCACACCTTTGCCGATCTGCGTTCCTACCTGCCGGACGTGACCCCGGCCCAGCGGCGCAAGCGCGTCCTCGCCCACGGCCTGCCCCGCCGGCCGGGGGTCTACCTGTTTCGGGGGCCGTCCGGCGAGGTGCTCTACATCGGCACCGCCGTCGACCTGCACCGCCGGGTCGGTCAGTACTTCACCGGCGCCGACCCGCGCGGCCGGATGAAGGAGATGGTCAACCTGGCCACCGCGGTCGACCACGTCGAGTGCGCCCACGCGCTGGAGGCCGGCGTCCGCGAGCTGCGGCTGCTGGCCGCGCACGCCCCGCCCTACAACCGCCGGTCGAGGTTCCCGCACCGCTGGTGGTGGGTGGCGCTCACCGACGAGGCCTTCCCGCGGCTGGCGGTGGTGCGGGCGCCCGGGCACGACCGCGCCGTCGGCCCGTTTCGGTCCCGCGCCGACGCGGTCGACACCGCCGACCTGCTCGCCCGCCTCACCGGCCTGCGGACGTGCACCGCCCGGCTGGGCCGCTCGGCCCTGCACGGCCCGGGCTGCGCCGAGGCGGAGGTCTCGCCCTGCCCCGCGGCCCGCGACATCACGCCCACCCAATACGCCGC
This sequence comes from Mycobacterium sp. E2989, assembly GCF_001667595.1. Taxonomy (NCBI): domain Bacteria; kingdom Bacillati; phylum Actinomycetota; class Actinomycetes; order Mycobacteriales; family Mycobacteriaceae; genus Mycobacterium; species Mycobacterium sp. E2989. Next base: position 28,535 of record NZ_LZJX01000109.1, read on the forward strand.
GGCCGTGGCGCGCGCCGCCGCGTTGATCGACGGAATGGACAACGCCGCCCTGTCGGCCGCCGTGGACCAGGTCACCGCGCTGGCCGCCCGGCACCATTTCGAGAGCGCCGCGCGCCTGCGCGACCGCATCGCCACGGCCGTCGAAATATTGTGGCGCGGCCAGCGATTGCGGGCCTTGGCCGCGCTGCCCGAGCTGATCGCCGCCGCACCCGACGGCGAGGGCGGATACCACCTCGCCGTCGTGCGGCACGGCCAGCTCGCCGCGGCCGGCGCGGCGCGCCGCGGGGTGCCCCCGATGCCGGTGATCGACGCCATTGTGGCTGCGGCACAAGCGATCTTGCCCATCCCGGCGCCTCTGGGCGGGGCGTTGGTGGAGGAATCCGCGCTGATCGCGCGCTGGCTGGCCGGTCCGGGGGTGCGCATCGTCCGCGTCGACGACTCCCCCGACGCCGCGGGCTGGGCTTCGCCGTTGCGTTCGGCCGGCGTGTGGGCGGCGTGGGCGGCCTCGGCACGCTCGGCGCGGCTCGCGTATGAGCAAGTGGCCCAACGCGACTCAGAGCTGCTGGCTGAACCGCACCCATCGCGCGAGCAGCTGTTCGGCCGCACCGGAGTCGATCGCCGCGCAGGCGCGTTGCAGCCCGTCCTCCCAAGCCGGCAGCCATTCAGCGCGGCTGGATAGGCCGGCGTGCGCGACGATCGCCCCGGCCGCGTTCAGCACGACGGCGTCCCGGACCGGCCCCTTGGCGCCGGCCAGCACCGCGCGCACCTCCGCCGCGTTGGCTTGCGCGTCACCGCCCAGCAGGTCGACGAGATCGGCTCGGGCGAAACCGAATCCGGCCGGATCGAAGGTCAGCTTGTCCACCGTCCCGGCCTGCACCCGCCAGATCGTGCTGGTGGTCGTCGTGGTCAGCTCGTCCAGCCCGTCGTCGCCGTGCACCACCAGCACGCTGGATCGACGCGCCGCGAACACCCCCGCCATCACCTCCGCCAGGTCCGCGAACGCGCAGCCGATCAGGCCCGCCCGCGGCTTGGCCGGATTGGTAAGCGGCCCAAGGAGATTGAATACGGTCGGCACCCCGACCTCGCGGCGCGCCGCCGACGCGCGCCGGTACGACGGGTGGAACAGGGGCGCGAAGCAGAACCCGATGCCGACTTCGGTCAGGCTCCGCGCGACCTGCTCGGGTTCCTGCTCGATGCGCAGCCCGAGCGCCTCCAGAGTGTCGGCGCCGCCGGACAACGACGAGGCCGCCCGGTTGCCGTGTTTGACCACCGGCACGCCCGCGGCCGCGACCACGATCGCGGCCATGGTGGAAAGGTTGACGGTGTTGACGCCGTCACCGCCGGTCCCGACGACGTCCACCGTGTCGTCGCGCATGCCGGCGGGCATCGGCAGCGCGTGGCTCAGCATGACGTCGGCCAGCTCGCTCACCTCGGCCGCGGTCGGCACCTTCATCTTCATCGCGACCGCGAACGCGGCCACCTGCGCCGGGCTCGCGTCACCGGCCATGATCTGCTCCATGGCCCAGGCGGCCTGGCCCCGCGCCAGATCCTGGCCGTCGGTCAACCGGGCCAGCACCCCCGGCCACGACGGCGCCGCGCCCCGGGCGGAACCGCCGAGGGGCGAAGCCTCAGATGACAGAGCCACGCGCCGATGGTCCCACGAGGAGCGAACCTCCCCCAACCGGCGCGGACGGCCGCCCGCATCCGGCGCGGTCGCGACGCGAAAAGATCAAATGCCGCCCCGGGTGGAGTTCAACAACTACAAAGCGTCATACTTGCGGATGTGACCAGCGCTGTAGGGACCTCGGGTACTGCAATCACGTCGCGGGTTCATTCGTTGAATCGACCCAACATGGTCAGTGTCGGCACGATCGTCTGGCTCTCCAGCGAGCTGATGTTTTTTGCTGGCCTGTTCGCGATGTACTTCACCGCGCGTGCCCAGTCCGGCGGCAAGTGGCCGCCGCCGCCGACCGAACTCAACCTCTACCAGGCCGTGCCGGTGACGTTGGTGCTGATCGCGTCGTCGTTCACCTGCCAGATGGGGGTGTTCGCGGCCGAGCGCGGCGACGTCTTCGGGCTGCGCCGCTGGTACGTGATCACCTTCCTGATGGGCCTGTTCTTCGTTTGCGGGCAGGGCTACGAGTACTTCCACCTGGCGACGCACGGCACCACGATCCCGGGCAGCGCGTACGGCAGCGTGTTCTACCTGGCGACCGGGTTCCACGGCCTGCACGTCACCGGCGGCCTGATCGCGTTCATCTTCCTGCTGGCCCGCACCGCGATGAGCAAGTTCACCCCGGCGCAGGCCACCGCGAGCATCGTCGTCTCCTACTACTGGCATTTCGTCGACATCGTCTGGATCGCGCTGTTCACCGTGATCTATTTCATCCGATGAGCCGACGGCTCCGAATAAAGCAATGAACAGGAGTGCTCGGTTGAAGAAGCTGGGGTCCATGCGAAACCGGAAGCCGCGACAAGCACAGCGTGACCGCTCCCGGCGTCGGCTGCGCCGCCGCCTGTCGGGTGGGCTGTTGCTGCTGATCGCGCTGACCATCGCCGGCGGCCTGGCCGCCGTGCTCACGCCCCGCCCGCAGGTGGCCGTCGCCGACGAGTCGTCCTCGGCGCTGCTGCGGACCGGCAAGCAGCTCTTCGAGACCTCGTGTGTGTCGTGCCACGGCGCCAACCTGCAGGGGGTGGCCGACCGCGGCCCCAGCCTGATCGGCGTCGGCGAGGCGGCCGTGTACTTCCAGGTGTCCACCGGCCGGATGCCCGCGATGACCGGCGAGGCCCAGGCGCCGCGCAAGGAGCCGATCTTCGACGAGGCGCAGGTGGACGCCCTGGGCGCGTACGTGCAGGCCAACGGCGGCGGCCCGACCACGGTGCGCAACCCCGACGGCAGCCTGGCGATGAAGTCGCTGCGCGGCGAGGACACGGGCCGCGGCGGCGACCTGTTCCGGCTCAACTGCTCCTCGTGCCACAACTTCACCGGTCGCGGCGGGGCGCTGTCCTCGGGCAAGTACGCGCCGCCGCTGGAGGCGCCGAACGAGCAGCAGATCCTGGCGGCGATGCGGACCGGCCCGCAGAACATGCCGAAGTTCTCCGATCGCCAGCTGTCCTTCGAAGCCAAGAAGGACATCATCGGCTACATCAAGGCGGTGACCGAAGAGCGCCAGCCCGGCGGCTACGGCCTCGGTGGATTCGGGCCCGCCCCCGAGGGCATGGCCGCGTGGATCATCGGGATGGTCGCCGCCATCGGTTTGGCACTGTGGATTGGGGCACGAGCATCATGAGTGACGTGAATGCCGTCGGCGGCTCTGACACCGACAAGGGCGCCGCGCCGAACGAACCCGACGAGGCGGCCCTGGCCGCCATGTCGCAACGCGAGCTGGTGGCGCTGGGCGGCAGGCTCGACGGCGTCGAGACGATCGTCAACGAACCCCGCTGGCCCGTCGAGGGCACCAAGGCCGAGAAGCGCGCCGAGCGTGGCGTCGCCCTGTGGCTGTTGCTCGGTGGCGGTTTCGGACTGGCGCTGCTGTTGGTCTTCCTGTTCTGGCCGTGGGAGTACAAGCCCAAGGATTCCGCGGGCAGCCTGCTGTACGACCTGGCCACCCCGCTGTACGGCCTGACCTTCGGGATGTCCATCCTGTCGATCGCCGTCGGCACCATCCTGTATCAGAAAAGGTTTATCCCGGAAGAGATTTCGATCCAGGAGCGCCACGACGGCGCTTCCCGGGAGATCGACCGCAAGACGGTCGTGGCGAACCTGACCGACGCCCTGGAGGGCTCGACCGTTCGGCGCCGCAAGGTCATCGGGCTGTCGTTGGGGCTGGGCCTCGGCGCGTTCGGCCTTTCGACCCTGGTGGCCTTCGCCGGCGGCCTGATCAAGAACCCGTGGAAGCCGGTGGTGTCCACCGCCAACGGCACGAAAGCCGTGCTGTGGACGTCCGGCTGGACCCCGCGGTATCAGGGCGAGACCATCTTCCTCGCGCGAGCCACCGGATCCGCAGGCGCCTCGCCGTTCATCAAGATGCGTCCGGAGGACCTGGACGCCGGTGGCATGGAAACCGTCTTCCCGTGGCGGGAGTCCGACGGTGACGGCACCACCCCGGAATCGCAGGAAAAGCTGCGCGCGATCAACCAGGGCGTGCGCAACCCCGTGATGCTCATCCGGGTCCGGCCGACCGACATGCCCAAGGTGGTCAAACGCCAGGGGCAGGAAAGCTTCAACTACGGCGAACTGTTCGCCTACACCAAGGTCTGCTCGCATTTGGGTTGCCCCGCATCGCTTTTCGAGGAGCAGACCTACCGCATCCTGTGCCCCTGCCACCAGTCGCAGTTCGACGCCCTGCACTTCGCCAAGCCGATCTTCGGCCCGGCGGCTCGTGCGCTGGCGCAACTGCCCATCACGATCGACACCAACGGGTATCTGGTCGCCAACGGTGACTTCATCGAGCCCGTCGGACCGGCATTCTGGGAGAGGACGACAACATGAGTCCAAGACTGAGTCCCCCGAAACCGCCGAAGATCGGCGAAGTCCTGGCCCGTCAGGGCGAAGACATCGACACGCGCTATCACCCGTCCGCGGCGGTGCGCCGGCAGCTCAACAAGGTCTTCCCGACGCACTGGTCGTTCCTGTTGGGCGAGATCGCGATGTACAGCTTCATCGTGCTGCTGCTCACCGGCGTGTACCTGACGCTGTTCTTCGACCCGTCGATGGCCGAGATCACTTACAACGGCGTCTACCAACCGCTGCGCGGCGTGGACATGTCCAAGGCCTTCGCCTCGACGCTGGACATCTCGTTCGAGGTGCGTGGCGGCCTGTTCGTCCGGCAGGTACACCACTGGGCCGCACTGATTTTCGCCGCGTCGATCATGGTTCACCTGGCCCGCATCTTCTTCACCGGGGCGTTCCGACGGCCGCGCGAGGCGAACTGGGTGATCGGCTCGCTGCTGTTGATCCTTGCCATGTTCGAGGGCTACTTCGGCTACTCGCTGCCCGACGACCTGCTCTCGGGCATCGGGCTGCGGGCCGCGCTGTCGTCGATCACGTTGGGAATGCCCGTGATCGGCACCTGGCTGCACTGGGCGTTGTTCGGCGGCGACTTCCCTTGCGGCGGTGTGGGTGACGAGTGCGCCGCGGCGGGCTACATCATCCCGCGCATGTACGCCCTGCACATCCTGCTGATCCCGGGGATCATCCTGGCGCTGATCGGCCTGCACCTGGCGATGGTCTGGTTCCAGAAGCACACCCAGTTCCCCGGCCCGGGCCGCACCGAGCACAACGTCGTAGGCGTGCGGGTGATGCCCATCTTCGCCGTCAAGTCCGGCGCGTTCTTCGCCGCGATCGTCGGCGTGCTCGGCCTGATGGGCGGCCTGCTGCAGATCAACCCGATCTGGAACCTGGGCCCCTACAAGCCATCTCACGTCTCGGCGGGTTCACAGCCCGACTTCTACATGATGTGGACCGAGGGCCTGGCCCGTATCTGGCCGCCGTGGGAGTTCTACTTCTGGCACCACACCATCCCGGCCGCGGTCTGGGTGGCGCTGATCATGGGGTTGATCTTCATCCTGCTGATCGTCTACCCGTTCCTGGAGAAGCGGTTCAGCGGCGACTACGCGCACCACAACCTGTTGCAGCGCCCGCGCGACGTCCCGGTGCGGACTGCCATTGGCGCCATGGCGATCTCGTTCTACATGCTGCTGACGCTGGCGGCGATGAATGACATCATCGCGCTGAAGTTCCAGATCTCGCTGAACGCGACGACCTGGATCGGCCGCATCGGAATGGTCATCCTGCCGCCGGTGGTGTACTTCATCACCTATCGGTGGTGTATTGCCTTGCAGCGCAGCGACCGCGAGGTGCTCGCGCACGGCATCGAGACCGGCATCATCAAGCGGCTGCCGCACGGGGCGTACATCGAGCTGCATCAGCCGCTGGGCCCGGTCGACGACCACGGCCACCCGCTGCCGCTCGAGTACCAGGGTGCGGCGTTGCCCAAGCGGATGAACAAGCTGGGCTCGGCGGGTTCACCGGGTAGCGGCAGCTTCCTGTTCGCCGACCCGGTTTCCGAGGATGCGGCGCTGCGCGAGGCGGCACACGGCGCCGAGCAACGCGCCCTGACCGCCCTGCGCGAACACCAGGAGAGCACCGTCGGTTCGCCGAACGGCACGAACGGCGAGCACCACTAGGTTTCGCGCCGGTCCGGCTTCAGGCCGTCGCGCACTGCTGCTGGGCCGCCCGCAGGATGGAGCCGGCGGTCAGGAACGCCGGCTTCGTCTGGTCGCGCGCTTCGACGGGAAGGTCTGCCGCGCAGCGCAACACCATCAGGGCGAGCGCGCTGTGGGTGGCGTACGGGATGACCAACAGGTTGATGCTTGCGTCTCCCCCGACGAAGGTCATCACGTGCTGGCGTTTGCGTTCCCAGCCCGACCAGTTCAAGTCGGGCGGCCGTTGCAGCGGTGGCCAGTTGACGTTGATGGAGCGGATGTCCCCCAGCAAGGGAGTCAGAATCGCTACCAGGCCGGGCAATTCGTTGGTGATGCGGTCCGCACGCGGCCACCACGCACCGTCGATGACGCGACCGAGTTCGCGCGCCACTGACAGCCGGACCGGATTGACCCCGCGTCGTCGTTCAAGCGATTCGGTCATTCCACGACCTGGTGAACTCGGCCAGGCAATTTCCCAGCATCCACGGGCGTCCCTTCAGTCGGCGTCGTCGGCCCGGCGAGCGCGGGCGGACGGAGGAATCGCATTCCCCGTGGGCGACCTCCGCCGGGGGCGGGGGAAACCTCTGACAACGAAACAGCTCGCGGTCGACGCTACGCCACGGGTGGACGGTCGCAACCGCCAGGGTTGACGGCTCAGCCGCCGGGCGATCGCGATGGTGGGCTGGGCGCGGGCGTGCACTACAGTGGCGAGTGCCTGACCGTGGCGCTGTCCAGGTGAGCGGGGGGCCGACACCGTGAGGATGGGCCTGAGTGGCGATACAAGACTGGGGCGACGCGCCGGAGATCCATCCCTCGAAGATCCGGGTCGGTGACATCATCGGTACGCTGCGCCCCACGCAGCTGCGTTACACCGTCAAGATGATCAGCGAACCGCGCTCGGTTCCCCGGCGCTGGACCTTCTTCGGCCGCGACGACAACGGCACTCAGCACACCGGCACGTTCAGCGAGGACGAGCTGGTCCGCAGGTACGCCAAGGCGTCCTGACCGGCCCCTAGGTCGCGGCGACCGCGCGGCGCAGCTGGCGAACGTGCAGCCACTCGATCGCCGGCATGCCCGCGGTGATCGCGCCGGCGATCCCGTAGGCGACCCAGGACGGGCCGTCGTGACCGACTGCCATCAGGTAGGTGGCCGTGGCGACCGCGACCAGCGCCGCCCCCATGGCCCCCACCAGCAACACGGTGCCGCGCAACCACGCCCGGTCGACCGCCTCGCCCGACCAGTCGGAGTCGGCCGGCGGAGCCGGGGTCTGCACCCTCGGCTGCCGCGCGCGTTCGGCCGCGGTGCGCGGCGCCTGCGACATCAGCCGCACAGGCGGCCGGTTGGGCGCGGTCATCCCCCGGGCGGCCGGGTCGGTCTGGGCCATCCGGCGGGCCCGCAGCAGCATCGGGATGGCCCCGGCGATGATCAGCGCGGACACGACGATCACGGCGTACAGC
>NZ_LZJX01000110.1:0-26237 GCF_001667595.1 Mycobacterium sp. E2989
TGCGCGGCGACCGGATCCTGGCGTTCGACGCGGACGCGGACTCGGGAAACCTCGCGGATCGAGTGGGACGCCGGCCCCCCATGCCCATCGACCTACCCCGACAGCCCGTCGCCACGACACCAGAAGCTCCGCCGGTCGAGCGGCCCAAGCAGCCCCCACCGGAGTCTGACCGACTGCAGCAGCCCCCGCCGGCCGAGCCGAAACCGCCTGCGCCGCAGCCGGAGCCGGAGCCGCGGACCCACGCCCCCGCCCAACATGCGCGACACGCGCGCCGCGCCAACCGCGGCGACGCCGATGGGCAGGACCTCCCCAACACCGGCCCCAGCCGACACAGCCACCGCGCGAAACCGACCACTCCATCCGCCGCACCAAGCCCACGCGTCAGCCCGTCGGCGGCGAAACCGAATGGCGGCCCGGTACCGCCCGCGTCGAAGCAACGTGAACGCGACCTAGCCCCCGCGCGTCCCGCGGCGCAGCGACCCGCCGAGTCGCCGGCCCACCGGGGTTCGCCGCCGGCGCCCGCGAATGGCGACCGCGGACCCGGCAGCGCCGTCACCCACACCGGTCCCAAGCCTGCCGACACCGCCGAGGCCGACGCGGTACCGCAACGCGGTTGGCGGCGTTGGGTATACGCCTCGACGCGCATCAACGTCGGCTTGTCCCGCGACGAGAAGTACGAGCTGGACTTGCACCGGCGCATTCGCCGCCTTCCGCGCGGCGCGCACGAGATCGCGATCGTCGGCCTCAAGGGCGGAGTCGGCAAGACGGCCGTGACGGTCGCGCTCGGCTCGGTGTTGGCGCAGGTGCGCGGCGACCGGATCCTGGCGTTCGACGCGGACGCGGACTCGGGAAACCTCGCGGATCGAGTGGGACGCCGGCCCGCTTCGTCCGTCGCGGATCTGCTTGCCCGCAAGGACCTTTCACACTACAACGACGTGCGCGCGCACACCGGGGTCAACGCGGTCAACCTCGAAGTGCTCGCCGCGCAGGAGTACAGCTCGGCGCCGCGCCCGTTCAGCGCGGCAGACTGGCGGTACGCGGCCGATGCGGTGTCCAGGTTCTACAACGTCGTGCTGGCCGACTGCGGGGCCGGCTTGACGCGCGGTGTGCTCGCCACGGCATCCGGGGTGGTGATCGTGACCACCCCGTCGATCGACGGTTCGCGGCAAGCGACCGTCGCGATCGACTGGCTGCGCAACAGCGGGCGACAGGAATTGCTGAGCCGCGCATGCGTGGTGATCAACCATGTCGCACCGGGAGAACCCAACGTCGCCATCACCGGCCTGGTACGGCAATTCAGCCAGGATGTACGGCCGGAGCGCATAGTGGTGCTGCCCTGGGACAAGCACGTCGGGGCCGGAAAAGAGATCGAAATCGGCCAACTCGACCCGGTCTACAAGCGTAGGATTACCGAGCTTGCCGCAGCACTGTCCGACGATTTCGACAGGGGTGAACGTCGTTGAGCGCGCCCACCGCCACTGCCGGCGCGGCCGCGACCGCGGGGACCGCCGGCACCACGCCCGCCAAGCCCGCGACCACCCGGGTGACCATCCTGACCGGCCGGCGACTGACCGATGTGGTGCTGCCGTCGTCGGTCCCGATCGACACGTACATCGACGACACCGTCGCCGTCCTGGCCGAACTGCTCGAAGACACTCCAGCCGACGTGCTCGCCGGCTTTGACTTCTCTGCCCAGGGCGCTTGGACTTTCGCGCGGCCCGGGGCCCCGCCGCTGAAGCCGGACAAGTCCCTCGACGACGCCGTGGTGGTCGACGGCTCGTTGCTGACACTGGTGTCGGTCAGTCGCACCGAGCGGTACCGACCGCTGGTCGAGGACGTCATCGACGCGATTGCGGTGCTCGACGAATCCCCCGAGTTCGACCGGACGGCGCTCAATCGCTTTATCGGCGTGGCGATTCCGATCGCGGCCACGGCCGTCTCCGCGATAACGGTGCAGGCGTGGTGGAACACCGGGCGGCACCTGTGGTGGCCGCTCGCGCTGGGCATCGCCGGGCTGCTGGTGCTCCTGGGCAGTTGGGCAGCCAAGAGGTTCTACCAGAACGTGAGTCTCTCGGAGAGCTTGTTGACGACGGCGGCGCCGTTGCTCACCGTCGCTGCGGCGCTTGCCGTTCCGCCCCCGCACGGAGCCGCTCCGCTGGGGGCGCCGCAGCTCGCCGCCGCGGCCGCGGCCGTATTGTTCTTGGCGCTGCTGACCCGGGGCGGCCCCCGGCGGCGTTCGGAGCTCGCATCGTTCGTCGTCATCACCGCGATCGCGGTCACCGCGGCGGCCCTTGCGTTCGGATACGGTTGGCAGCATTGGGTACCGGCCGGTGCCATCGTGTTCGGGCTCTTCACCGTCACCAATGCGGCGAAGCTGACCGTCGCCGTGGCCCGGATCGCGCTGCCACCCATCCCCGCCCCGGGAGAGGCCGTCGACCATGACGAATTACTCGACGCCGTTGCGGGCCAAGAGGGTGGCGACGACAAGGAGGCCCGCACCTGGCAGGCCATCATCGCGTCGGTGCCCGACTCCGCCGCGCGCCTCACCGAACGCAGCGAACTCGCCAAGCGACTGCTGGTCGGGTTCGTCACGGCCGGCACCCTGGTGCTCGCGGTCGGTGTCATCGCGATCGTGGTGCGCGGGCACTTCTTCGTGCACAGCCTCATCGTCGCCGGGTTGGTCACCGTCACATGCGGATTCAGGTCACGCCTCTACGCCGACCGGTGGTGCGCGTGGGCGCTGCTGGCGGCGGCCGTCGCCATCCCGATCGGGGTGACCGCCAGACTGTGTATCTGGTATCCGCACAGCGCATGGCTGCTGCTGACCATCCTGGTCAGCCTGGGCCTCGTGGCGCTGGCGATCGTCGGGGCGACGCTGTCAGTACGGCGCGTTTCGCCGGTCATGAAGCGCGTCCTGGAATTGCTCGACGGCCTCCTGGTGGCGGCCATCCTGCCAATGCTGTTGTGGATCACCGGGGTCTACGACATCGTTCGCAACATCCAATTCTGACGGTCACGACGGCCGCGAAAATTGCCGCGGTCCCGGGGCCGCGGGCCTGGTTAGGATATTTCCGACGGCAAACGCGCAGAGGAGACCGGCTGATGATCGAACCATTGGTCGTCGAGCCGTCCCGCCTGGAGACGGCCGGAAACACCTTGCGGGATCTGCCGTTTCCCTCACCGCCGGCGCCGATTGTCGCGCCCGGAGCGGATTCCGTGTCGGCGGCCGTGAACGCGACCCTGCCGATCATCGAATCACCGGTGGTCGACGGGTTGCCCGCCGTCAAAGCCGCGCTCACCAGAACCGGATCCAGCATCGCCGCCGCGGCGGGAATGTATACCGACACCGACCAGAGACTGGGCGACCGGCTGACCCAAGTCCAGTTCCTCGCGGCCACCAAGGAGTCTTCCGCGGGCACGTCGGGCGACAAACCCGACGGCGCCCCGGTGGATGACGAGAAACCCGCGCCGAAACCGACTCCGAAACCCCCGACACCCCAGCCCGACCAAATGGCCGGCGCCGGTGGGATGCTCGGGTCTGTCATGCAAGGCATGCAGGGGGCGATGGGAAGCATGCAGGGCATGCAGGGTGCCGGCGCCACACCGGCGCAGCTCGCGGACAGCAACAAGCCCGACGACGAGGCTCGCGACAAGAAGTCCGACGACGAAGTGGAATCCGAAGCGTCCGCCGAAGGTGCGGCGCCGGGCAGCGAGACGTCGGAGGGCATCCCCACCCGGCCGCCGGCCGCGGCGCGATCGGAAGCGGCCCCGGCGGAGATCAACCTCTAGGGCGGGTCGCGCCTCAATGCGGCTGAGCTAGCCGTCCCATTTCGGCGACGATGGATCGGCGAAGCTCGTCGGGCGGAAGGTCGTGCAGTCCCGTGGCGGAGCGCAGGAACGGTTCGAACATCTGCCAGCCGAGCAACAATGCGCTGGCGTTCGCCGCTGCCAGCCGCGCCGCTTCCTCGCTGGGGTGCTGGGGCCGGATCTCGTCGAGCAGCCTGGCGGCGGCGGGGAAGCTGGACTGCAGCTGACCCGCCGGATACCCGTCCAAAAGCGCCCGCGCGATCACCCGCAACTGGCGGCCGCCGGCCGCCTGGATCTCGTCCGGGGTCCCGCCACGGTCCATCACCGCGGAGAGCTGGCCCGCCAGATGGTCGAGTACCGAGGCGACCAACTTCTCTTTGGTACCGAAATGCCGGAAGACCAGACCGTGGTTGACCCGCGCGCGGGCGGCGATATCGCGGATGGAGGCGGCAGCCGGTCCCCGCTCGGCGAATAACTCGCTCGCGCTCTCGAGGATCGCGGCGACCACCTCGTCGCGGCCCGTCGGAGAAATTTCCCGCTCCGGGGGGCTTGCACCGTCTGTAGTCATCTGTCTACACTACCTCATAACGCACTGTAGTCGATTGACTACAGCCAAAGAGGGAGGAGGGCCTGGGCTGGACACCCCGACTGGCGTGCCGAGAGGCCCGGCCATCACGGCAATGCCCATTGACTCGACGGGGGCGGGCGCATTGAGGGGGGCGCCCGCCCTGTCGCCTAAGCCGGGACGGAATTCGGCGGGCCTTCTCCGATCCCGGCCGAGGGGTGCCGGGAAGGGTTGTAAGAGCCCGTTTTTCGGTGCGCGAGGGTTCGGTCGCCCGATTCACCGCGCGTCGGACAGGGCTGCGGTCAACAACCCGGAGAGGTGCTTCCAGTACAGCCAGTCGGCGACGGCCGAGCGCTGGGCGGCGGGATCGACCGCGGTGTGCGCCTCGTTGAGAACGACGTCTTGGGTGTGCTCGACGTAGCGTTGGAACGCCCGCAGGTGCGCGGCTTGGCGGCCGGGGGAACTGCTGGCCAGCGGCTTCATCACGTCAAACCACAGCATGGGGCGTTGATCGGCCGGGGGAGCGGCTCCCTCGGGTGCTGCCTGCTCGTCGGGCGGGGCCTGCTGGCCGGCCGCCGGCGCCGGCGGCAACATGCCGACCAGCCGGACGTCGGTGGTGGCGGCGAGCCGGTCCGCCGCCTCGGGATCGACCACCTCCAGGCGGGATCGGCCGACCATGTCGCCGCTGTCCGGAATGTCGTCGGGCTTCAGCACGACCTTGGCCGCGCCGGGATCGGAGTTGGCCAGCTGCTGCTCGGTTGCGATGACCGCCCGCAGCTTCTTGTCGTGATGGTCGGCCCAGCCCTGCACGGCCAGCACCGGGTACGTCACCCAGCGCGCCCGGTCGGCAGCGGGAATCGCGTCGTCGGCGCTGGCCAGCTGCACGGGCTCGGGTAATTGGATCCCGTCGGGGATGTAGGCGATCCCGTAGCTGTTCGCCACCACAATCGAGCCGTCGGTGGTCACCGCGGTCACCCAGAAGAATCCGAGGTCGCTCCCGCCGCGCGTGCCCGGTGCGTTCAACGCTGCCGCGATGCGCCGCGCGAGCCGCAGGGGATCGGAGCCGCCGTCCCGGCGGGCGGCGTCGGCGGTGGCGGCGTCGGCGATGGCATCGCGTTCGGCGCGTGCTTTGGAAACCGGGATGATCGGTGTCACCACAACCGCGTCCGCGGCGTCGGCATGGTCGATCGAGGACGTCGGGTCTCCGGCGTGTGCGGACGGCCGCGCTCCCGCCCGGCCGCCGGCCGCGGCCGGTTTGGTCGGGGCCGTACCGCCCGTCGACTTCGGGGCGGCGGCAGCGCTGTAAGCCCCGGCCCGGCCGCCGCGCGATCCGCCGCCCGATGCCCCCATGGGTCCGGCCGGCATGCCCGTCGCGCCGGCGGGCGCGGCGGCGGTGGACTCTTCGGTGCGGGGCGCCGCCGACGGCGACATCAGCGACGCCGGTGTCATGCCCTTGCCGCGTCCACCCGCCGCGCCGAGCGGCTCGGCCGACGCCGCCGGGCTGAGCGGCGCGGCGGGACCCGAGGGGGCGCCCGGGCCGCCGCCCGGGATGCCGCCTGGCCCGCCCGGGGTGACGGGGGCGGGCGGGCGGGGAGCACCGGTGGGCGGCGTGGGCGGTTGGCCGGTAAGGGGAGGCATTCCGGTCGGCGGTGGCGCGCCGCCACCGGGTGATCCGGGTGGCGAAAGCGGGGGAGCGCTCGGGGGCGGTGCGACCGGCGCGGGTTGCGCGGGATCGGGCTGCGGGCGTTCCTCTTCCTCGGGCGGTGCGGGCTTGTCCGGGAGTGCGACCGGGGGAGGTTGTTTCTGGTCGAGGAGATCCTGCAGGGCGTTGTGCGGCGGCTTCCAGGCCTTACTCGCCAAGATGCGCTCGGCGGTGCCGGTGACCACTCCGAGATTCGCCCCGTACGCGGTGCCCACCACCGCATTGATCGCGGCGGTCCGCTCGGCGGCCTCCAGAGCCGAATCGTTTTCGAGCGCATCGATTTCCGCCTGCGCGGCCTCGACGATGTCGCTCACATCCCACTTGGCCTGGGTGATCGAATCGGCAACATACCTATGCCAGGTGATGACCGTCGCCAGGCCGTTCTGCAACTTCGTCAGCTCATCGATGTTGGTGCCGAGTTCGGTATTGGCGGCGGCGGCGGCGCCCCCCGACCAGAACCCCCCGTCGAAGAGGTCGCTTTGTTCGTGCTGGCAGGTCTCCAACACCTCGGTGACCCGCCGCAGCACATCGGTGTACTGCTGCGCGCGGTCGTAGTAGTTGTCCTCGTCCAGCTCGGGCCACGCGTCCGGGGCAAGCATCTGCCCGGCGTATTCGCTCGCCGGCTTCGCGACGCCCATCGCCTACTCCTCTCCCGGCGGCGCAAACCAACACCGCGGCCGCTGGGGGGTACCGGACATCATGGTTAGTAAGCGTAATCGAGGTTCGGCCAAGCCAACTGCGGCAAATTGCGCGGCCGCCGGCGCCGGCGGAGGGCGCAAATCCGCGGGCCGCACCGGGTTTCGCTCAGGTCAAGCCCAGGGTCTCTTTGAGTGAACCGGCGATTCCGGCGACCAACTCGATGAGCCGCTCGTGCTCGGCGTCGATCTCTTCGGTCGCGGCGGCTTGCGCGTGGCCGATCGCCTCGTTGATGCGCTCCATGACCGTCTCCGCGCCCAGCCGCAACAGGCCGTCCTCGATATGCAGACCGGTCAGGCACAGCCGCGCATTGAGTGTCACCTCGACGGTCTCGGATTCGTCGGTGGCGCTGAATGTTTCGGTGTCCCTGCGATGCTGCTGATCTTCCAGCGCGGACTGGAACAGCCGCGCCTGCCGCATGGCCTCGGCCACCTGGGGATGCATCTCGACGGTCATTGGGGTCCTCACTTGTCGGGTGTGCTCTTGCGCGGGCGGTTCCCGATGACGCCCTCAGTCCATGCGCGCTCCTCGGTATAGAGCGATTCGTCTTCCGATTGCACGCGTTTGCCCTTGCCCTGATTTTGGTTCTGGCCGGGGCCGCCCATCGGCGCCATACCGCCACCCATGCCGCCGCCTGCTGCGCCCGCCACGGCGGGCATCGCGCGACCCGGTCCCCCACCCCCGGGTCCCGCGCCCGCCGGCCGCGACGCCGCTTCGGCATCCACCGCGGGCTGCAACGGCATCGATGGCACGCCGGCCCCGCCGCCACCACCCAACGACGCGGGCTTGAGTCCCGCCCCACCGGGCGCGCCGGCCCCCTTGCCCTTCAGCGCGTCCTGCATCGCGGCGTCCATGGCCGCCTGATCCGGCGGGGCTCCAGCCCCACCCATCCCCGGCGGCATCATCGGCGTCATGGGCGTCGGCGTCGGGGGAATGCCGGTTCCCCCACCGTCGAGGATGGGGTCGACGATGGTGTCGTCCCCGGGAGCGTTGGGGTCGGGCGGCGGGGGGATGTACTGGGCCCTGGGGGGCGTTTTCGGGCTCACCGGCGCCATCGGCAAGCCCGCGTTCGAAACGTAGAGCGCGAGTGACCGCTCGGATTTCGCCTGCAGGCTTTCGTACCAGCTGATCGCCATGTACAAGTAGTGGCCGCCGTCTTCGGTGTATCTCCGGTACCACCAGTCGTTCAGCTCGACTTCGTAATTCGTGGGGTGCTCGGCCTCGACCGCCCACGTCCCGTCCGGATTACGCGAGGCGGAATCCCCGTAGGCCACTCGCGCTTTCTTGTGCGCGTCGACGACCCTGTTGGCCTGGTTGCCGAGCGTCACGCACATCTGTGCAATCGAGAGGATCCACTCGCGTTGGGTGTCGAAGTTGTCTTCGACGAGACTGCGCGCCTCACCCTCCCAGGAAACGAAGGGCCGGAACCGATAGGCCGTCTTCTGGAATTCGCGTTGAAACGCGTCCCATTCCTTCGCGAACGCCCGGAAGCCCGCGCCCTGATCGCCGGCCTCGATGTCCTTGGCCGCCTGCCTGACCTCGTAGTACGGGTATTCGAACGTCGGCGGCGGTTTCAGCGGCGGCAGTGGATCGTGGGCCCAGCTCTCGTCTTGCAGTGCCGACAGTTCGCCATTTGCTCCCGTGGCCGCCCCCGAAGCCGACGAAGACCCATTTGTGCCGATGGCATCGATCGACGCCGCCGCCCCCTCGTCGACCTCTTCGTAGGCCTTGGCCGCGTTCCGTAGCGACTTGGCCAACGCTTTCCATTCGCGCTCACAGGTTTTCAGGTAGAGCCGCATCGCGTCGGCCGACAGCGCGAGTTGGGTGGCGGCGTCGTTGACGAACGAAAGGGCGCACGGCGGCGGCGGATTGGTGGCGGGGACGGGCGGCAGCGGGGCCTCGATTTCGTCCGCCCGCTGCAAGAGCTCCTCGTACTCGACCTTCAGCATCTGAGTCACGTCGGGTCATTCTCCTTTTGCGCAAGCCGTCGGGGATTCCCGATGACCGCGGCCCGGCCCGGTCGCCCGGCGGTGGCCGATGCTGACCGCACCACCGGCGCGTGACACAGACGCGGCACCACCGAAGACAGGATGCGGTGCGACCACCATCACCCCTTTCGTAGTGCCGGATCCCGCGGGCGGTGCAGGGTGCACATACCGCTCACGATGGTTAATCCTAAGTCACCAAACAGTGCCCACGCGCAGCAATTTGCGCCCTGGCTTTCGGCTCTTTTCGGGCCGAATTCGGCCGGTCCGCAGGGGGTGGCCCGGCGAGATCCGGCCGCCTCGGTGTCCCGGGACGACGTGGGTTGCCGGCCGCATTTCGGCGGCTTGGGGCGCACTCCCGGCCGCCGGAAAGGCGGTCGTTCTGCGTTACGCTCACCGCAGCCATGAGACTGGACATCCACCTGCAAACCCATTCGGAGACGAGCGTGCATGGCGGGCACCGGTACGTCGGCGCTCCGAAAAGCGAAATCATGCTCAGGTGCACACAATCGTTGGTCACCTCGATCAATGAAGCATCGGGCGACATCCTGCTGCGCGTTTTCGACGATCACTCGTCGCCCGCCGCCATCGCGCCGCTGCACCGAATCCTCGACGGCTGCCGGCATCCGGTCGAATTCGTCGCGCTGACGGATCGCGGCTACAACGCGTCCTGCGTGGCATCGTTCTCCAGGGCCCGTGACGACGCCCGCGACCTCGTTTACTTCGTCGAGGACGACTATCTGCACGCGCCGTCGGCCATACCGGAGATGCTGGAGGCCCATGCGTTCCTCAAAGACAAACGCGGCGGCGCCGAAGTGGCCCTTCACCCATTCGATGATCCCGACAATTACCTCAGCCCGATATACAGCCGGCATGATTGCCGAATCCTGTACGGCCCCCGCCGGCATTGGCGAACAAACACGCACACGACGAACACCTGCTGGGTGGAAACCGCCACATTGAGGCGGAACTGGGAGCTTTTCGACCGGCTCGCGCGCTATTCGAGCACGCCCTACGGCCTCGAACATCACATCTTCGAGGAATCCACCATCAACAAGATCTGGCGCGAGCAGGTTTCGCTGTTCACCCCGCTACCGTCGCTGGCCCTGCACCTTCAATACGCGGCGCAGAAGGACCCCTTCCTGGACTGGCAACGGTGGTGGGAGGCGGCGGCGTACTGAACGCGCCGGGTCAGGGCTCTCGGTCCTCGAACAGCGCGCAGTAACTTCGCTGTCCGGCCGCCTTGAACTGTCGGTAGAGCTTGAACCTGATCTCGCCGTCGGCCAGCCGCGTCAAAAACTGCTCGAGGCCGTCGAAGAGGTCGTCGTACTGCTCTTCGAGCACCGCAAGGCGCGAACTGGGACCTTCCGCCCGGTTGGTGTGCATGATCCGCAGCGCCAAAACGGAAAGCCGGTCGACGATCGTGCCGGGCGTTTCGGTGTGCAGCGGTGCGGTGTCGCCGGCATCGAGGCGCTCGAGCAGGCTCACGTCGATGTGCTCGACCGCCGCGTTGCGCCGGGCGTTGAGGTCGTCGATGCAACGCTTCCTGCGGGCTATCTCGCGATCACTGACACCGGCCCGGCGAACGGCGTCTTCGTGATGCCACAGGGCGAAGTTCAGCGCGTGCACGTGTAGCGTCTTCGCCGAGATTCCTTGCCCCTCAACGGAAATCGCCGGCTCGGCGCAGTGCCACGCCAGCGCCCTGTCATAGAATTGACGCGCGGTCGACAGCAGCCCCGAAGTGGTCGGGTCACCGCCGATGCTCCCGCGCAGCCCACCGCAGAATTCGGAGTAGCTGGTCGCCAGGTGCTCGAAGTAGTCGCGGGGGTCGAGGCCCGGTCGCGGGGCGAAGACGATGTCGACTGCCCTGTTTGGTTGCCCGGAATCGGTTGGCAGCTCGCACTCGTTGACCTCCACCGATACCCGAGGGATGGGCCCTGCGGTCGAATTCGCCCGCACCGCAAGCTGTCTCAACTCGGCCAAGACCTCGCCGTGGCCGCGGTCGCCGGCCGCCGCGACGCGGACATACCGCGGCTGCAGGCCGGAGTCGCCGGCGGGGGGATGCCCCTCGCAACCGCGAAGGGTACGGCCGCCGAGCGCGCCAACGCGCTGCTGGAGCAGCCGAATACCCGGCTCGAACTGGGCGTGACAGCGCAGGCCCTGCATGCTCGCCGTCATGAGCGGCTCGCCATCTCGCGGACGGCAACATCTTCCAGAGCGCTGAGGGCCGTGTCGACGGTGATGTCCGTCATGGCCGCCATGTGAACGTGCCGGTGTGGCGCGAACCGGAAGCCCCATCTGTCTGGGTGGGTGGGACCGTAGAGGCCCACGCCCGGAACGCGTGCCAGGTCGGCGGCATGCAGCATGCACGAGTCGATTCCCAGGAACAGGTCGGCTTCGGCGACCATGCCCATCGCGAGGTCCAGCGGCAAGCCGAGGTGCGGGATGACCCGGTCGCGTTCGCGGCCGACGTTGAGCTCTTCGGGTCCCATCCCGACGACCCACACCACAAACTCACGGTGACGCACCAGGAACCGGTCCAACAGATCGATGAAACGGGTGACCGGCCACCGCTTGTTGAGCGACTTGGTGTCGGCGTGCACGGCCAGGACCTTGGTCCCGGCGGGCAGCGCGGCGCGAAGCGCCCGGATCTCCGTTTGCACGGACGCGGGGATGGGCACCAGCCCGGCATAGCTTTCGATCCGCGCGTCGGGATTGAACAGCCGCGCCAATTTGAACGTCACGTCGGCCGCGTGCGGCAGGTCCCTGGGCACCACGATGTCGTAGGCGTCGCTGGTCGGAAAGCCGATGCTGGTCGTGGGCGCCAGTCGCTGCCGAAGCGGACGGACGAAAACGTTCGACGGCACGTCCCACGGCACGGCGTCGATGAACAGGTCGACGTCGCCGATCTCCGTGACCAGGGCGTCGTAATCCAGGACCCGGTTCGACGGCGGTCCCAGCGGCGGCCCGAAGGGAGGCGACCCGGTGATGTCGACGAGCCGCGCACCCAGCTCCCGGAAACACAGGTCGTAGCTCACCTTGGGGCACACCAGTGTCATTGGCGCACTGAACAATTCGGCCAGCGCCCGCAGCGTCGGCAAAACCAGGACGGAGTCCCCGATAAGGGTGGAGAAATAGACCGTGGGCCTACGCGCCTGCAGCAGATGCGTTAACAGGCCACGCTCAACCGTTACCGAGTGACCGCCCTGCAGCACCGTGAGTTCGCTCAACCCGACCATCCTTTGCCGAGCTTAAACCCGCGTCGGGCATGGTGAGTGCACGAATTCGTGAAGAAAGCCGCGTCCCTACTGCCTGCGTTCGGCGAGCTCGTCCATCGCCGCCAGCACCTCGTCGACGGTGATGTCGGCCATCGTGGTCTTATCGACGTGCCGGTGGGGCCCGAACCGGAACCCCCACGTGTCGGCCCGCGTCGGGCCGAAGAGGCCCACTCCCGGAACGCGCGCCAGATCGGCGGCATGCAGCATGCAGGAATCGATCCCGACGAAGAGGTCCGCCGCGGCGACCATGCCCATGGCCAGGTCGAGCGGCAGGCCGAGGTGGGCGAAGATCCGGTCGCGCTCGCGCCCGACGTTGAGCTCCTCGTGCCCCATGCCGACGATCCACGCCACGAAGTCGTGGTGGCGCGACAGGAACCGATCCAACAGGTCGATGAATCTGGTGGCGGGCCAGCGCTTGTCCGGCCAGTTGGTGTCGGCGTGCACGACCAGCACCTTGGCGCCCGGGGGCAGGGCGGCGCGCATCGACCGCGCCTCCTCCTGGACGGGCGGTGGTATGGGCACCGGCTGGGCGTAGGACTCGATGCGCAGCGAGGGATCGAACAGCCGGGCCAACTTGAACATCAGGTCGGCCGCGTGGCATTCCTCTTTGCCGATCACGACGTCGTAGCCGTAGTCGGCGACGAAGCCGATGCTCTTCTTGGGCGTTATCCGCTGCACCAGCGGACCAATGATGGTGTTCGACAGCGCACTCCACGTCAGCGTGTCGATGAATACGTCGACGTCACCGATCTGTCCGGCCAGGGCGTCGAAATCGAACGGACGCCGCGACGGCGAAGGCGGGCCGGCGGACGCCGTGAACGGCAGCCCCGCGGTGTCGACGTGCCGCGAGCTGACCTCCCGAAAGCACAAGTCGAAGGCGACCTTGGGACAGATCATCGTGATGGGGGCGGTGAACATACCGGCCAGCGCGCGCACCGCCGGCAACGTCAGCACCGAGTCCCCGATGTTCGAGACGAAACACAGCGCGGGCCTTGCCGCGTGCAACAGATCCGTCAGCGGCTCCGGCTCTGCGCGCACCGAATCGCGTCCGGGAGAACCGACATCTCGCTCGAAATCGCCCATGCTCCCGGCAGAGTCTAGACGCCGGGAGGGGCGTTGTCCCCCAATCCGAGTGGGCTGCGGCTCAGATCAAGCCGACCGTGTTCTGCAGCGAACCGGCGAGCTCGGTGAGGGTGGCGAAGAGCTGCGCCTGCTGCGCCCGCAACGCCGCCGAGGCGCCGGCCTGCGCGTTGTGCAGCGCCTCGTTGATGCGCTGCTGCACGGTGTGGGAGCCGAGGCGCAGCAGGCCGTCCTCGATATCCAAGCCGACGATGCACCGCTGCCCGTTGATGGTCACCTCGACCGTCTCGGTTTCGTCTGTGGCCGTGAAGGATTCGGTGTGCGTCCGGCGCATCTGGGACTCGAGGGCCGAACTGAATTGGTGCAACTGCTCGAGCGCCTGCGCCACCTGCGGGTGCGCGTCGGGGCTCATGCGAAGAGTGCTCATGAGGAAGGTCCTTAACCTCGGCTGAGTCTTGCGCGTGGGCCGACCGCGCTTGGTCCACGACCGGCTCGAGTCTATGGCGCCCAGGCCGATCGCGCGCGTCGAGCGGAGTCGCCCCGGCGGGGCTCAGGACGCCGTTCTACCGGCCCCGGGCAGGGTCTGTTCGTAGCGGCTTTCCTCCGGCGCGCTGACGGGCCGGATCGGCAGTTGCCGGTGTCTGGGGGTGCTGAGGACGTTGTGCCGCAACGTCACCCGCTCGACCCCGGCGTGCCGGCCCAGGTAGCTCGTCGCGTGCGGCCACGCCACCTTGGCCTCCGGCCCGAGCTGCGCGCCGACCAGCTCGGCGAATTCCCGGAAGTGCGGGCCCAAGGTGACGGTGCCACCGGCGGCCACGGCCCGCAGGACGAACTGGGTGAACACCCGGGCGTCGCCCAGGTTGACGCTCGTGTCGACGTCGTCGAACGGCAGATAGACCGGGTAGTGGCTCGCCGTCTCACCGACCAGCACGCCCGCCGACCCGATGGGCAGCTGACAGTGCCGATCGGAGACCAGGGTCTGACCCTGCAACGCGGCCCGCTGGCCACCGGACACCCGCTGGAACCCGCGGCGCTTTCCCGGCTTGTCTCCTGTGGTGAGCAAAACGGTGGATTGGGGCGTCGTCCCCGCCCCGACGCGGACCCTGACGATGGTGTGATCGGCCGGCGCCGCCCACCACACGTCCGGACCGCCGGGCGCGGTGTATGCGGTGGTGAAGCTGCTGCGCCCCTTGATCGTCGACCATCTCTCCCGTTCGAAGCCGATGTCCGTGGCGCGGTCGTAGTCGTCGAAGCTGCGCCCGCACACCGCGTCGACCCCGTGCCTGGCCAGTTCGTCGGCGATCCTGGTCGTCGACGCCACCAGGTAACGGACCAGGCCCGCCACCCCGGCGTCGCGCCGCCCGGCCGACTTGCGGGCGCGCCGCGGATCGGCCCGGATGATGATCCACGTCCGGCGATGCGCCGGCGCCGGGTCCGAGCCGACCAGCTGCTCGTACATGCCCACCACGTCCGCCGCGGCCGTCTTGGCTACGCGGTAGCCCGCCGAGACGACGTCGGCCTCCAGGTCGGGACAGTGAACGCACAGCAACTGCTCGAGCAACCGGGTGTCCACCACGTCGTCGGTGTTCGCCTTCCCGTCGACGATGACGGTTGGGGTGAACGGACGCGGGACGAGCTCGATGACGGCGACCAGGACCTTGCCCTTCCACCGCACGGCGACGTGGTCACCCGGCTGCACGGTGGCTCCCACGACGGGCTCCGACGGCGTATCCAGCGGCCGCCGGCGGCGCACCAGCCAGGCGAAGAACGCGGCCACCCAGCCGAGCAACCGTCGACCACGGAAGGTGACCAGCGCCAGCAGCACCGCGACGCCCACGATGGTGGGGCCCGCCCACGGGTAGCGCGTCTTCAGGAACAGCAGGATGCACGGCGGGGCCAGCACCCCCAAGAACAGCGCGTACACGGTGCTGAACCGGAGCCCCAGTGATCGCATCGTCGTCACCGCCGCCGCAGCGCTCGGCCGGCCAGCGCGGCCAATCCCAGCGCCAGGGTCAGCCCGATGATTCCCAGCGCCACGGCCGTGATGGGCCCGTGATCGGGCGGCGGCACCGGCACCGGGGGTGCGATCCGCTGCACCGACGGGGCGTTCCCGGGTCCCGCCGGGAGGTCCCACGTCAGCGCCGCGACGGCATCGACGACGCCCGCGCCCACCGCGTCGTCGACGCCGCCGCCGGGGTGTCGCGCGGTGGCCGTGATCCGATTGATGATCTGAGCCGGAGGCAGGTCGGGAAACTTCTGCCGGAGCAGGGCCGCCACGCCGGAGACGTACGCCGCGGCGAACGAGGTTCCGGCGATGGGGACGGGACCGTCCTTGCCTGGCAACGCATCCACCGGCTCGCCGTTGCCGCCGAGCGCGACGATGTCCTCCGCGGGTGCCGCCGCGCCCACCCAGGGTCCATTCATCGAGAACGGGCTCGGCGCCCCGTTCTGGCCGACGCCGCCGACGGCCAGCACCAGCGGCGCGTACCACGCCGGCGTGACGATGGTCTGCACCTGCTCCCAGCCGCGGGGGTCGTTCGGCCGGGACGCATCGGGCGGGGGGTTCTGCGAGCAATCGCCGCCGGTGTTGCCGGCCGCGACGATGACGACGGCGCCCTTGACGTTGACCGCGTAGTTGAGCGCGGCGCCCAGGGAGGACTCGTCCACCGGTTTGCGCACCTTGAAGCAGGCCGCCTCGCTGATGTT
Source organism: Mycobacterium sp. E2989 (assembly GCF_001667595.1). Classification (NCBI taxonomy): domain Bacteria; kingdom Bacillati; phylum Actinomycetota; class Actinomycetes; order Mycobacteriales; family Mycobacteriaceae; genus Mycobacterium; species Mycobacterium sp. E2989. The sequence goes on from NZ_LZJX01000110.1 coordinate 15,820, forward strand.
GATCACGCCGGCACCCATGTTGGCCGCGTGCACCACGGCGCGGGCGAGGCTGCGGACGGACCCGGCCGCCGGTGAGGCGTTCGGGTCGTTCTGGTTGTTCTGGTTGTCCTTGGCCTCGAAGGCCTCCGACGTCTGGCGCACCGAGATCAGCCGCGCGTCGGGCGCGACACCGACGAACCCGTCGGTGAGCGAGGGCCGGCCGGCGATGATGGACGCGGTGAGCGTGCCGTGGGCGTCGCAGTCGGAGAGGCCGTTGCCGTCGGGGACGACGAAATCGCCGCCCGGCTCCGCCGGGACCCGGGGTGAGGCGTCCACGCCGGTGTCGATCACCGCCACCGTGACCCCGGCGCCGGTCGCGAATCGCTGCGCCTGCCCGACGCCCAGGTAGGCGTTGGCCCACGGGGCATCGTGAAAGTTGGTGCCCGGCAACGTCAATGGCGCACGGCAGACGCGGCGCTGTTCCAGGGGCTGGTCGGGTCCGGTCGTGTCCGGCGGCACCGCGGCCGGGTCTATCGAGGGTGGGGCGACCGCGGCGGCGGGCGGCGCGGTGAGCAATACGAACATGAGCGCCACCGTGATCGGGAAGATACGGTGCACCTCCGGACACTCCAATCGCTTCGCCGCGGCGGCCGCACTGGCTCGCCGCGGGCCTGCGAGCATCCTAAGCTTTCCGGGCCGAGTCCCGAACGCTTTTTAGGAGGCGATCACCAGACGATGGCGGCCATATCGCGGTTGTCCGAACACACGCTGCGCACCGCGGCCTCGATGTCGGGGGCGGTGATGATCTGCAGATCCTCGACCGTCACCGGCTGGCCCGCGCGCTTCTGCCCGACCACGCGGGTATCCCGGAAACCCTCCGCACGCTCAATGACGTTGCGGGCGAACCGGCCGTTCTGCATGGCATCGATGCCGTTGCGCCCGCCCGGAGTCGTGTAGTTACGGATCGTGGTGGCCGCGTCCAGGAACGTGGCCCGCGCCGCGTCGTCGAGCTTGCTGGCGCGGGGCGCGGCGTAGCGGTGCCCGATCTCGACGATCTCCGCGGGCGAATACGATTCGAACCGCAGCTTGCGGTTGAACCGCCCGGCCAAACCCGGGTTCACGGTGAGGAATTCGTCCACCTGGTCCTCGTAACCCGCGCCGATGAAACAGAAGTCGAAGCGGTGCGCTTCCAGCGCCACCAGCAACTGGTTGACGGCCTCCATGCCGATCATGTCGGGTGTCCCGTCCTGGTGCCGCTCGATCAGCGAGTAGAACTCGTCCATGAAAATGATTCGGCCCAGCGACTTTTCGATCAACTCGTTGGTCTTGGGGCCCGACTCACCGATGTAGTGCCCGCAGAAGTCCGAGCGGCGAACCTCGCGAATTTCGGGGTGGCGCACGATGCCCATTCCGGCGTAGATCTTGCCCAGCGCCTCGGCGGTGGTCGTCTTGCCGGTTCCGGGCGGTCCGACCAGCAACATGTGGTTGGTCTGCCCCTCCACCGGCAGGCCGTGCTCGAGGCGCATCATGCGCACTTCGAGCTGGTCCTCGAGCGCCGACACCGCCTGCTTGACCGCCGCCAGACCGACCTGCTTGGCCAGCAGGGCGCGGCCCTCGGCGAGCAGCTCGGCCCGCCGCTCGGCGGTGGCGTCGTCGTCGAGCTCGTCTCGGCTCTTGGCCGTCGACACGTCCCAGCGGTCGGTGCGGCTGGCGATCGTCTCCTCGTCGGTCACCACCAGGTGCAGGTTCGGGTCGGCCAACGCCTCCTTGGCCGCCTCGGTGAGGACCCCGTTGATGGTCGCCTTCGACAACCAGACCTGGGCCTTGTCCTCCTCGCGCAGCTGGCGGTGCACCATGCCGCGGACGTACGCCAAATCGGCGACCAGCAGCGGGATATCGGCCGGCCCGATCGAAGCGGTCAGCACGTCCGCATCGAAGCGGCCCGACGCGTTGGTCTGCCCGATCACGTCGACGCGGTCCAGCCAATCCAGCGCCACCCGGCCCTGCCCGAGGTGCGCTGCCGCGTGGGCCGCCAGCGCGCAGATCGAAGCCGTCACCGCCGACATGATGATGGCCTGTGGCGGCAGCTCCTCGGCGGCGGCCAGCAACACATCCGGCCAACGCTGCGTGGTGTACATCAGGAACGCGCGGGCCAGCTGGTGCCACTGATAGTTGGCCCAGGAATCCAACAGGTCGCGGTTGGCCAGCAGCCGGTCCGCCTCGGGGTACTCCCCGGCGATGGTGAGTGCCGACGCCAACGCCAGCCCGACTTGCGAGGCGTCGGTCACGGTGATCCCGATGTAGGGGCCCAGTTGGATCTCGGCGGCGAGCGTCTGCCCGATGCGGGTGGTCTCGCGGTGCAACCATTCGCTGGCGGCATACAGCTTCTTCAGCGATGCCAGGTCGTTGTCACCGCAGGCGATGCGGCCCAGCCACGCGTCGGCCATCGACGAGTCGGCATCGGTGGCCGCGACGAACTCCGGCAGTGCCGCCGCCCGGCCCTGCCGGCTCTTGATCGCCATGGCCCGATCGAAATGCCTACGGGCAGTTTGTAAATCACCCATTGTGTGCGCTCTTCAAACTCAAACTCGCTGACGTACTAGGAAACCGACATGGTGACCGGATCGAGGCTGACATAGCGGTTCTCGGCGCGGAACATGTCCATCTCGACGAGCCAGTCCTTGCCGGCCGCGCTGACCCGCACCGTGGCGGGGCCGATCTGCTCGATGATCACCTCGAAGTTGTGCCGCTGCCCGTCGGGCAGCCTCGTGCCTGACGGGGCGACGGTGATCACGGTAACGGGTCGCGGGGTCGGCGAGATCGGACCGACGTGCTCCACGACGCTGACCGTGGTGCGCGGCGCGGGCCGGGGGGTGCTGACGACGCTGATCTCCGGCATCCGCACGGTGGCCCATCGCGTGGTGTCGCGGGTGTGCACGCAGACGCGCTCGCCGGCGCCGGCGGTGCGGATCACGATGCGCTTGGCGATCGGGTCGTCGGCGGCCACGAAGACCCGCGACAGCTCACCGGCATCGGTGACCGGGATCAGCAGCCGGTCCCCGTTGCTCAGCTTGCCGATCAGCACGCCCGACGGGCCGATCTCGGTGACCAGGTGCTTGGGCAGGCGGCTGGGTCGCAGGGCGCGCAGGTAGGGTCGCGGCCCGCACATGTTGGCCGCGGCGGCGGCGGCCTGTTCCCCGTTGAGCCGGCGCAAGATCACGCTGGGCGCGGTCGGAGCCGGCGTCGGTGTGCGCACGGTGATGGTGGCGGTGCAGGTAGCGTCCGGATACAGGGTCAGGTTCTGGATGACCTCGTCGGCGCGCAGCGTCCAGGCCTGGGACAGCACGCGCGACGTGATCGCCTCCGGGGGATACGCGTAGGTCGTCATCCAGCCCGCCTCACCGCGGATGGCCTTCCACCTCTGCGTGTCCCCCTCGACGGCGTCGCACCCCAGCCGCCGATCGAGCTCGCCCAGGTCGGTGGCGGTGGCCACCTTCGCCCGCAACCCCTGGCAACGCAGCAGTCCCGCGATGCGCTGTGCGATCGAAATCGCCGCGGAGCCAACGGTTGTGCGCCAGCGCAGCGCTTGCGTGTTGTCGATGATCGACAGCCGCATGATCAGCCACGTTTCGCGCCGGCCCGCATACGGCGGCGTGCCGATCTCCGAGTCATACACCCGCGGATAGTCCCCGATGGTGCCGTGCCGAGAGCCGAGCGAGACGACGCTGATCGAGTCGAGCTGCAGCCCCAACGCCTGTTGCATCATCGGCACCAGTTCCACCACGTCGATGACGTTGTCCGTCTCGACGGTCACCGAACCGGTCACCGTGGTGGCCCGGTGCGCCCTGCCGAGCAGCTGCACCGCCACCACCGCGACACCGTCCTGCACGCGAACCCCGCCGCCGGATCGGTTGTTGGCCACCGTGATTGGCGCATCCCAGCGGATCGGTCGCCGGCCGTGGCGCCACAGGACCAGCCATGACCACGCCGGCTGACCCCACCAGCGGACGAACACCACCGCGATCCCGACCGCCACGGCGATCGCCGCGCCGAGGTAGCCGCCGGCCGCATAGCTCGCCACCGCGAGCAGGAAGACCACCCACACCCCGAGGACCCGCCGATTGCTACCGGGGCCGAACCCGGTCAGCTTGGTCCTCACCGCGCCCGCCTCAGCCGCGCGGCGACCAGGGCCACCAGCACACCGGCGGCCACCGCGCCGATGAACCCGATGGCGACGTTGCGCGCCCGGTGATCGGCCGGCGGGGGCGGCGGGGCGGGCCGGATCACGCGGGTTTGCGCGCCGGGCGGCAGCCGGTCACCCGGCGGGATGTTGAACGTCAGTGCCGCAACGGGATCCACCAGCCCGTAGCCGACCTTGTTGTCCACCCCCGCCGGCGGATTGTGCGCCGACTGGACGATCCGGTTGATCACCTGGTGCGCGCTCAGGTCGGGGAACTTCGCCCGGACCAACGCCGCCACGCCGCTGACGTAGGCGGCCGAGAAGCTGGTGCCCCAGAACGGCATGTTCTTCTCGCCCGGCCTCGACGGCGGGTAGGCGTTGACCGGCCCGCCGCCCTGCGGCGACAGACCCATGATGTGGGTGCCGGGCGCCGCGACGCTCACCCACGGGCCCGACATGCTCTTGTCGAGCGCGGCGCCGGTCGCGTCGACCGCACCGACCGACAGCACGTAATCGGAGAACCACGACGGCGACGAGACCACCTTCACCTGATGCCAGTCCCGCGGATCCGACGGATCCAGCGGGTCGTACATCGGGTTGTTGTTGCAGCCGGCTTCCCCGTCGTTCCCGGCCGCGGCCACCACCACCGCGTCCTTCACGGTGGCGGCGTACCACAGCGCCGCGCCGAGCGCCCGCTGGTCGGCCGGGGCCGCGGCCGGCAGGCAGGCGGTGACCGAAATGTTGATCACCTTCGCCCCCATGTTGGCCGCGTGGACCACCGCCCGCGCCACCGTATTGAGCGTGCCGGCTTTGACCTTCTCGTCGGAGTTGGGGTCGCCGGGTGGCGGATTGACCGGCTCAAAAGCCCTGGAGGACTGGCGGATTGAGATGATCGTCGCGTGCGGGGCCACCCCGACCACCCCGTCGGGCGCACCCGGCGGGAGCGGGGGCACCGCGGGTTCGTCCTCGGTCTGCGGATCGGCCGGCCCGTTGGAGGCCGCGGTGGCGCCCCCGCCCTCGGGCGGCGGGGGCGGCGGCGGTGGCGGTGGCGGGATCACCTGGGTGATCGTCACCGGCGGGGGTGGCGGCGGTGGCGCCACCGGTGGAGGCACCTCGACCGGGGGCGGCGGCGCCCCGTTGGCCGGCGGTGGTCCGGCGGGCGGCGGGAAGGCCGGCGTCGACGGCATCGGGCGCGGCATCGGCAGGACGCCTTGCGGCGCGGCGGCGATGATCGAGCCCACGATCGTGCCGTGCGCATCGCAATCGGACAGGCCGTCCTCGCCCATGATGTAGTCACCCCCGGGCACGGCCGGCAGCCGGGGGTTGGGCGAGACGCCGGTGTCGATGACCGCCACCGGAACACCGGTGCCGGTGCTGTACTGCCACGCTTTGGTGATGTTGAGCAGGTTGAAGCCCGGCGCCAGCTGCGCCACGTCGGGGTTTCGCACCGTAATCGGCGTCGAGCAGCTGTTGGCGCGGCGCATCGGTTGATCGGATCGGGGCGGCCCGTCCGGTGGCACCATTCCGGGATCCACCGGGGGCGGCGTGATCGCCTGCGCGGCAGGGACATTCGCGGACAGCGCGACGAGGGTGACGGCGCCGGCCACCGCCGCGGCCCTTTTCAGTGGCGAATCCACGTGAACAGCCCTCCCAGGGCCGCCGCGGCGGGCAGCAGGACGATGAACGCCAGCACTTCCACCCATTCCACCGTCAACCGGATGAAGGGCCTGAACCGCACCGTCGGCACCAACAGCGCCGCGGCCAGTCCGCAAGCGGCGAAGGCCGCCACCGCCGCCGCGGGCCAAAGCAGCCCGCTTGTAACGTCTTTCGGCTCGGCGAGCGCGTATTTGAGCACTCCGGCGCATACCGCGGCCGCCGCCCCGCAGGCGAGCGCCACGGCCTGGTACTTGGCGGCGAATCCGCGGCCCTGCGTGATGAAGATGCCCACCACCAGCCCGGCGACCACCAGCGCCAGCCAGGCCCACGGGCGCCCGGGCGTCAGCACCCCCCACACCGCGGCGGGCAGGACGAGCGACACCCCGACGCACACGCCGACCTGCACCGCGTTGACCAACCGCGCGGAGGCGGCGATCGCCGCGCCGCGCGCGGTGATGTCGGTCAATTCGTTGTCCTCGTCCTCCGATTCGTCCTCGCTGACCGGCGAGACGGTGTCCACGGGCATGCCTTCGCGGCGCGCGAACAGGTCGCGGCCGGTGATCGACCCGAAGTGCGGCGGCCGCACCCGAGCCACCCAGAGCGCGATCAGCGGCGTCATCCGCACCAGGATCAGCAATCCGACCAGCACGCAGATGGCGAGCACCTGCGCCGAGGCCGGCCGGAACATCCGGACGAGGGCGACCGCGGCGAGGATCCCGCACACCGTCACCACCGCGGTGACGACCGCGGTCTGCCACCGCTTGCGCGTCATCACCCCGATCGCGATGGCCCCCAGGATCACGATCACCAGGCCGATCAACCCATGGGCCGCCCCCAGCGCGCCGGGCGGCGCGCACCCGCCCGCGACGGCCAGCAGCACGACCGCGAGCCAGCCGAAGCCGCTGAACAGGTCGCGGCGCTCGCGCCAACCCCACCAGACCACCGAGGCCGCGACCACCAGCAAGACGCCGACGGCGCCGGCCACCGCGGCGGGGACGGGGCTGTCGGTGAACGTCCGCGCGCGCAGCGTCAGCGCCACCACCACCGCCGCGGCCATCGCGATGATCGCGATCGCGGTGTGCGCGGCGGTCAGCGGCGTCACCGGGGCGAACATTCGGTCGCCCCCGTCGCGACCGAGCCACTTGCCCATGGCCGCCAGCCCGGTCGACAGCGACTCGTACTGCGGTTCGAAAGACTCGCCGTCGACCCGGGGCACCAGCACCAGGGTGTCGCCGTCCTGCACGCCGAGCTCGTCAAGGCTCTTGTTGATGTCGAGCCGCACCCCGTTGATCTTGTGCAGTTCGTAGCTGCCCGCCGGCAACGTAATGCCTTCGAACCCTTTGCGCTTCAGGTCGGCGTCGAAGAGCTCGACCATTCCCTCGAAGAATCCCTCGACGGGAATTCCGGCAGGGAAAACTTGGGAGCAGAGATGCTTCTCGTAGGAAATGTTGACCGCACAGCGCGCCGGGAAAGCGACCTTATGCGCTGATGTCACGGCGCCGTCCGCTCGGCATCTGGAATGTATTTGTCGGCCAACCCGGCGGTAATTTCAAAAAGCCGCAACCGTGTCTTTTTCTTCAATTCATGAACCGTGTCGATGAGCCCGCCTTTGGCCAGGTGCGGATCGAACGGCATCTCTTCGACGGTTGCGCCGACTTTGCTGAACCGTTCCGTCAGGTAAGCGAGCGCATCCTTGTCGGTGATCTCGTCGGTGTGGTTGATGATCACGGTGCTGCGCGAAACCAGCTCGTGGTATCCCTGCGACCGCAGATAGTCCACCGCCCGCAGCACCGGCCGGGACCGGTCGGCGGTGATGCCGGAGACGAACACGAGGGTGTCGGTGCTTTCCAGGACCGGCTTCATCACCTCGTGTTCCAAGTCGGGCGAGGTGTCGACGATCATCACGGTGTGCGTGCGCCGCAACCGCGACAAGACCCCGGAGAACATGGCCGGCACCAGCGGCCGGGGCTGGTCGGACGTGCGGTTCCCGGCGAGCACGTCCAGCCCGATCGGGTTCTGCCCCAAGTGTTCACGAATGTCCGCATACCCCTGGACGTCGGTGTCGTTGATGATGGCGGTGTAGTCGCCCGGCGGCGACTCGTCGATGCGGTCGGCCAGCGTGCCGAAACCGGGGACGGCGTCGATCGCAATCACGTTCTGCGGGCGGCACTCTCGGAACACACCACCGATGCAGGCGACCATCGTCGAGACGCCGACGCCACCCTTACCCGAGACCACCGTGATGACGTACTGCCTACGGATGTGCCGCCGGATGCGGTTCTGCAGGTCCCGGTAGTGCCGCTCGCTGGGCGATTCCCCGGGGTTTATTTTCTTAAATGAGATGACGTAGATGAATTTCCGCCAACCCGAGCCTGGAGGAATCTTTCGAGGCGCCGCCAGATCGGTAATGCGCATGGTGTCCGATACCGAATCGGGGAAGTTGCGGCTCCCTGACGGATCCCCCCGTCTGAGCGCCCCTTCGTCCGACATATTCGGGTCATTCCAAGGGCTCGTCACTTCGCGATGCTAACACGCTCGGCGATACCGCGTTTACCGATCAACAGACCGTTCAAGCGCGTAAGGGGTTGCCATTCCACGGCATTGGTTTACTGACTTATCTTGGGTCAGTTGAGAAGTCGGCCCGTCCGGTCAGACCACCCGTCGATACGAGTACCACTCGTCGCCGGCGGGCAGGCGCCGGATGAGCCGCTGCACCGCGCCACTGATGTCGCTGCGCGACCCCGGCGAAAGGATCTGGTAGCGGCGCTGGCCCGAGATGACGTTCTCCACGCAGACCCGGCCGGCCGGGGTGTCGATGATGGACACGGTCGAATCGCCGACCGCGATCCGCGCCATCTCGTCCGGCCCGACGCCGGCCTGCAGGCCGACGATGTGCGCGTGCGCCGAACGGGCGGGATCCGCGGCCATCGTGACGATCTGCATCTGGTCGACGTCGAGGTTCTGGCCGAGCAGGAACTCCTTCAGGCTGGCAGCGTCGCGCACTGAGGCGAGCAACTGCTCGGTATCGAGCGTGACCGGTTTCAGCGGCGCCACCTCCGCCACCCCGCACAGCCGCTCGACCTGGCCCACCACCAGGTCGCTGGCGCCGTTTTCGTTGCTCGCGGTGCCGGCGGGATAGAGGCGCACCAAGTCTTCGTGGCGTTCCAGCACCACCCACCAGGAGGCGAATCGGCAGATGGTCGCCCGGGTGGCCTCGCGCCCGGGAACCGAGATGTTGATCAGGAGGCCCAAGTCGCGCCGCAACAGCACCGTGAGCCACTCGCGAATCATCGGGTCGGCGTTGCCGGCCTCGTCGAGCGCGCCCGCGGCCGTCAACTCGGCCGCCACCGGGTGGCGCAGCGCGCGTTCGGGGGTGTCGAGCCGCGGTATCAGCGGGCGCAGTCCGAGCTCGGGACAGGTCTGCTCCACCCCGCAGACCGCCTGCAGCACCCACAAGCCGTCGACCGTCGTTGTCAGCATGTCGGTTTCCTCAGCGGGCAAGGGCGCCAAAGGTGGGGCATGGACGCGCGGCGCGCCTGCCCCACCTTTGCCTCGGAGTCAGAACAGGCCGGCGATGTGCTGGTCCGTGCTGAGGGCGCCGTCGAGCACGTGCGACGTGGTCTGCCCGTGCTGGCGGATCGTGTCGATGAGACCCTGCAGCCCCGACAACATCTGCGCCTGCGCTTCGAAGAAGCCCGACGCGCCATGGCCGGCGAAGAATTCCTGCAACGCGTTCGTGCGGTTCGAGGTGTCATCGAAAATGCCCTGCAACTGGCCGGCGCGAGAAGCGACATCGGTGGCGAAGTCGGCGACGGCCCCCGGGTTGTAAGTGATTGGGTCGGACATAATTAAGTTCCTTTCAAAAGCCGTTTATGGATTTACGAGTGCGGGGCGGGATTCAGGATCCGCCGTGACCGAATAGGGCGCTGAAAGCGTGCGAAGAATCCGCCTCGTGACCCTCCATCAGGGCGGCGGCCTGCTTGAGGCCCTCGGCCAGCCGGGTGCCGCCGTTCAAGACCTTGTTGAGGTCGTTTTGGACCTCGATGGCCGTCGCGTGCGACGCGACCACCGCGTCACCGGACCATGTCGACGGGTTCATCACGTTTTCCTGATTTGCGACGTACCCCTGGCCGATACCAATCGCGTGTTCCATGTTCGCCTGGATGGCGTTGGAAGTATCGCGAAGCATTTGCGGTGTCACCTTGATTGTCACTGAATTCTCCTTCTCGGGTTGGCCGCCCCCCGTAATGCCTGGGGCATGGAGCGAAGTGTATGGCGGCTATTTATACCTGTCGATTCACCCTCAGCCGGGCCGGCTTCACACCCGATCGTCGACAACCCGCACTGTCGCGGGCTGTTCGGATTTGTCTCGAGATCCGCGTTCTCCTCCCGCCCCATGCCCCACCGGCATGCCGCCCATCGGTGTACCGCCGCCGACCGTCGTGGTCTGCGGACGCATGGCCTCGGCGCCCAACGCCCCGCTGGGCCGCAACCCCACCGGCCGACCGCTGCTGGCCGGTTCGAACGCGCTGACCCAGAGCCTCGCGATCGCCCCGCCCGTCGCGACCATGGGCGCGTCGCCGGCGGCGCCGGCGCAGGCGGC
>NZ_LZJX01000111.1:0-49650 GCF_001667595.1 Mycobacterium sp. E2989
GGCCGGTGTGCTGGTCTTCGTGGTGCTGAAGCTGACGCAGGGCAACCAAACCGCCGGGCGGCCGACCACCCAGCCCGCGCCCCCGCAGAGCTTCGCCATCCCGGGCTGTTACAACCTGTCGGTTCCGCCGGTCGAGCGTCCCAAGCGCCTCAACGTCCTCGGGTGCGCGAGCGTCGCCGTTGCGCTGCAAGACATGTCGTGGAGCTCGTGGGGCCCGCAGGGCGCGGATGGGACCGGCACGGCGGTATTCAAGGTCTGCGACCCGAACTGCGCGGCCGGGTATCAGCTCACCGAGCCGGTCGTCGTGCATGCCTGGAATCCACAGCCGCCGCGGCGCGAGGCCATCTGCCAGGTCGGCCTGAACATCTTCGCCGACATGATCCTGGCGTTCCCCAAGGGCGTCCCGCCACCGCCCGTGCAGAAGATGAACACCCAATACAACGGGCAGCCGGCGGTGCACTTCGCCAATTACTCGAGCGGGGACACCCGCGGCACCCAGTTCATCGGCTACACGTACTGCAACTAGCGGCTAAACCTCGATCACTACGGCGCCGCCCTGGCCACCACCGGCGCACATGGCCGCGACGCCGATGCCGCCGCCCCTGCGGGCCAGTTCGTAGGCCAGCGTGGTCACCATGCGCGCACCCGAGGCCGCGATGGGGTGCCCGAGGCTGCAACCGCTACCGGAGAAGTTCACCTTCTCCTCGTCGATGCCGTACTCCCGGCACGCCGCGATCGGCACGGACGCGAACGCCTCGTTGATCTCCCACAGCGCCACGTCGTCGACCGACAGGCCGGCGCGCTGCAGCCCCTTGCCGATGACCTTGACGGCGCCCAGGCCGGTGTCCCGCGGGGCGACGCCCGCGGCGGCCCACGCCCGGACGGTGCCCATCACGTTCAGGTTCTCGGCGGCGGCGTACTCGCGGTCGACGAGGGCAACCGCCGCCGCGGCGTCGTTGGTGCCGCTGCTGTTGCCGGCGGTGATCGAGAACCCCTCGATCTCCGGGTGCAGCACCTTGAGCGCGGCGAGCTTCTCCACGGTGGTGTCCCGGCGGGGGTGTTCGTCGACGGAGAACTCGGTGACCGAACCGTCGAACTGGGTGACCTTCAGCGGGACGATCTCGTCGACGAACTTGCCCGCGTCCATGGCCGCGATGGCGCGCTGATGTGACCGGGCGGCCCAGGCGTCCATTTCTTCGCGACTGATGCCCACCGCCTGGGCGGTGTTCCAGCCCACGGTGATCGACATGTCCTTGGCGGGCGCGTCCGGCGTCTCGACGTGAGTCGGCGGCATCCAGCGTTCCTCGAACTTGAGCTCCGGGCCGGGGATGCGCCAGTTGGTCAGCGGCGTCATCGACAGCGACTGCACGCCGCCGGCGATGAGCACGCGCTCCATCCCGGAGCCGATCTGGGCCGCGGCGTTGCCGATGGCGGTCAGGCTGCCCGCGCAGTGCCGGTTCACCGACTGCCCGGGAATGTCCTCCATGCCGGTCGCGGTGGCCGCATACCGCGCCAAATCGCCGCCGCCGTAGTGGGATTCGGCGAAGATGATGTCGTCGATCTCGGACGGGTCGACGCCGGACCTGCGAACGACCTCCGGAAGCACGGTGGTGATCAGCGTCTCGGGCGGCGTGTTGACGAGCGTGCCCTTGAAGGAGCGGCCGATCGCCGTCCGAACCGCTCCGACAATGACGGGTGTGGCCATGCTTTTCATCCTCGAACTGTCGTGGGCGTGAAAGATATGTCGCGCCGAGTTTACACTAATCGCCTCGAGCGTAACGCCGCGGCTCCCGATCGGCGGGCCCGCGACTGCGGCGTTACGCTCGCGCGATGAGCACCACACCCCTCGCAAAACCCGACACCACCCAGACCGCCGCGTACCGGGTCGCGGCGATGCTCCTCGGCGTGGGCACGCTGCACTTCGTGGCGCCCAAGCCGTTCGACACGATCGTCCCCGCCGAGCTACCGGGCAGCGCCCGGTTCTACACCTACGCCTCCGGGGTGGCCGAGATCGGCGTCGGCGCGGCGCTGGTCCCCCGACGCACCCGCCGATTGGCCGCGCTGGCGGCGGCTGCGTTGTTCATTGGGGTGTTTCCCGCGAACGTCAACATGTGCCGGTTGTGGTGGAACAAACCCTGGCCCATGCGGATCGCTGCCTTCGCCCGGCTGCCGCTGCAAATACCGATGATCACCACCGCGCTGAAGATCAGCCGCAACAGCTGAGCGTCACACTAGTGACGGGGGTCAGTGCGGTTCAGCCGCAAAACCCTTGTGCGGCACTCGAACTCACGCCTCGACGTCGACCGAACGGCCGAGGAACGCCATGAGTCGGGCGGTCGGCGTCGCATCGCCCGGCGCGGGTTGGGCCGGCCCGAAGCCCGCTGGTCGCCGCAACAGGTGCTCCGGGACCGACTCCACCAGCCCGCGGCACAGTTCCAGCAGGTCCCCGGGCAGCTCGATCAGTCGGCCCTGGGAACGATGAATGTCCCAAGCGTGCATGGCCAGGTCCGACACCGGATAGGTCAGCGCTCGGCGCAGCGGGACTTCACCTTCTGGGGATCTCCGCGGTCCGTCGAAGTCGGCGGCCGGCAACGCCGCGGCCAGCCGCCCTGCCAGCTCGCGCAGCCGCTCGGCCGGGTTGTCGCACATCCAGTCGGAAGGCTGCGACGGCCGGTCCCAGAGCTCGCCGTCTTCAACCAGGGTCACGACTTTCGCGGCGCTGCCGGTGACATGCCCGACCAGCTCGCGCACGTTCCAACCTTCGAGGTTGGACGGCTGGTCCCAGTGTTCCGGTGAGACCTGGTCGACGGCCTCGATGAGCAGATCGATCGCCTCGGTGGCCAGCACGCCGATCCGGGCGTTCGTGTCGTTCATGGCGTGCATCCCCTCGAAACGCCGTGTCGCGTACCGTCCAGAAGTCTAGGGTCGCAACGCCGGATACACAGGAGGTCCGCTTGGGCAAAACGGATATCGCGGCGGTCTTGGCGGTCGCCTCCGCCCTGATGGTGGGTATCGGAGACGTCATCCAGCAGCGATCCGCCCAAGAGGTCACCGACAAGCCGGTTGGCACCGTCGCCCTGTTTCGCCGGCTACTGCGCGATCGGCAGTGGTGGACGGGCAGCCTGGTGGCCGGCGCCGGTTTCGGGTTCCAGGCCGCGGCGCTGGGGATGGGTTCCGTCGTGCTCGTTCAGGCGCTGCTGGTGACGTCGTTGCTGTTCGCGCTGCTCATCAGCGCGCGGATCAACCATCGGAGAATCACTGCGCGACAAGCAGTCTGGGCCGTCCTGCTGGCCGCGGCGGTCGCGGTGGTGGTGACGGTCGGCGACCCGCAGGAGGGCACTCCGCGAGGGTCTCTGCATACCTGGACCATCGTGGCGCTGGTCATGGGCCCGGCGCTGATCCTGTGCATGGTCGGCGCGCGCCTGTTCCCCGGTGCGGTCGGCGCGATGCTGCTGGGTTTGATGTCCGGCTCGCTGTGGGGGTTGTTCTCCGTGTTGACCAAGGGTGTGGTCGACCAGCTCGACCGCGGCATCCCGGCCCTGCTGCGCACACCCGAGGTGTACGTGTGGGCGGTCGTCGCGATCGCGGCCACCGCCTGGGAACAATCGGCGTTTCGGGCGGGCCCGCTCACCGCGTCGCTGCCGGCGACGACCGTCGCCGAGCCCGTCGTCGGATCGGTGCTCGGTGTCACCGTGCTCGGTGAGACGCTGCGCACCAACGACATCGGCATGGTGGCACTGGTCCTCTCGGTCGTGGTGATGGCGGCGGCGACGGTGGCGCTCACCCGCAGCCAGGCCGCGTCCACCCCGCCGGCGGACGAAAAGCCCGCGGTATCAGCTTGATCGGCTGCGCGAACCGACGCGGTGCGCCGTGCCGTCCGGATCGACATAGGCGAATTCGCGGAGCCCATAGGGAGTGTCCTGCGGGGGGACCAGGCGGCCCTCAAGGTCTTCCAGCGCCGCCCACTCCGCATAGAGGCCGTCGGCATCACTGACATAGAGGTACACGCTTGCGGCGGTTCGCAATGGGTCGTGCTCGTCCCACTCGGTGAGGTGAATGGATACGGATCCGCGGTCGACGAAGCCGTAACGATCTGGTCCGTCGTATGCACGTGCGGCGAAGCCGAGTCGTCGATAGCGGGCCAGGGCGACATCGAGATTCCGGACCGGGACGATCGGGGCTACGGAGGAGAAGTCGACTGCGGTCACGTCGCGAACATATCGCCTGGCCCGACATCGGTGGCGCCAGCATCGCCAATCGGATCGCCGGGAAGATCGGCAACCAATGGCACCGCAATAGCCGCCCGCCGTTCACCCGTCGGCGGTAGTTGCTCGCTGCGGCCCCGGCGTACGATCTTGCGGCCGAACCCGGTGAACCGACCACACTTGCACCACCACCGATCCTGGCGGTAAGCCGTACCTGCACACGACGTCGCGACGTGGCTTCGTGCAGGCTGATCGGAGAGTCGGTCGCGGGGTGTCGAGGAGGAACGAATGAGCGCATCGGAGACGGTGGCCGAAGGCGGCGGCCGACCAGTGATCCACCTTTCGCAACTACTGCGCGCGCCGGTGCTGGCCCGCGCCGGGGAGACCGTGGGCCGCGTCGAGGACGTGATCGTGCGGCTGCGGGGCGCGGACGAGTACCCGCTCGTGACCGGGATCGTCGCGGGGGTCGGCGGCCGGCGGGTGTTCATCGGCGACAAATCCATCGATGAGTACGCCGCCGACCGAGTCCTGTTGACCAAGAACAAGGTTGACCTTCGCGGCTTCGAGCGCCGGGACGGTGAGGTGCTGTTGCGCACCGACGTGTTGGGACATCGGCTGATCGACGTGGCCAACGTCGAGCTGATCCGCGCCTACGACGTTGAGCTCGAGGACACCGGCGCCGGATGGATACTTACGCGGGTTGACACCCGACGGCCACCCCGGCTGTTCGGGCTGATCAAGCAGTCCGGTGGACACGCGGCTCGCGACTGGAAGGCGTTCGAGCCGCTGATCGGTGACGCTCGATCCGACGCCGTCCGGCGCCTGTCGGACCGATTCGGCGAGTTCAAAGCCGCCGAAATCGCCGACCTTCTCGAAGAGGCGGACAAGGCCGAGGGCGGCGAGATCCTCGACCGCGTGCGCAGCGATCCCGAGCTGGAAGCCGACGTCTTCGAGGAGTTGGAGCCGGAGAAGGCCAGCCGGCTGCTCGACGGCATGCCTGACAACGAGGTCGCCGCCCTGCTGGGCCGGATGCGGGCCGACGACGCTGCCGACGCCATCGCCGACCTGCGCCAGTCGCGCCGCCGGCGCGTGCTGGATCTGATGCCGGGCCCGCAGCGCACCAAGGTCATCACCCTGATGGGCTTCAATCCCGAAAGCGCCGGCGGGCTGATGAACGTCGACTTTGTTTCCTGCGCCGCCTCGATCACCGCGGCGGAAGCGCTGAACCTGATCGCGAACGCCCGCACCATACAGCCGGAGGCGCTGATCAAGGTGCATGTGATCGACGAGGAGAGACGGCTCGACGGCGTCGTCTCGGTGATCGCCCTGCTGCAGGCACCGGCCGGGGAAGTCCTTGAGCGACTGATGGATTCGGACCCGGTGCGGGTCACGGCGGACGCCGATCTCA
This sequence comes from Mycobacterium sp. E2989, assembly GCF_001667595.1. NCBI lineage: Bacteria > Bacillati > Actinomycetota > Actinomycetes > Mycobacteriales > Mycobacteriaceae > Mycobacterium > Mycobacterium sp. E2989. Next base: position 5,614 of record NZ_LZJX01000111.1, read on the forward strand.
CGGACATCGCACTGTTGATGGCCGACTTCAACCTCTATTCCATCCCGGTCGTCGACGACCAGGACCGCGTGCTGGGGGTGGTCACCGTCGACGATGTGCTCGAGGCGACCATTCCCGAGGATTGGCGACGGCGCGAACCGGCGCCGCGTCCCGTTCGCGAGGTCCCCGGTGACCAAGGCACCCGCGTGCCGGGAGGCAACCCGCTGTGAGCACAGGTCGCGAGGACACCAACCGGCGCAGCGCGGTGCTCGACACGGCGCATCTCGGTGACATCGAGGGCGCGTTCGGTCGGATCAGCGTCGGCGAAACCGAGCACGCCCGCACCTGGAAAACGCGGTTGCTGACGCTGCTGGCGATCGTCGGTCCCGGAATCATCGTGATGGTCGGCGACAACGACGCCGGCGGCGTCGCCACGTATGCCCAAGCGGGACAGAACTACGGCTACTCCCTGCTGTGGGTGCTCTTGTTGTTGATCCCCGTGCTGATCGTCAACCAGGAGATGGTGGTGCGGCTCGGGGCGGTCACCGGGGTCGGGCACGCGCGGCTCATCAACGAACGCTTCGGCCGTGGCTGGGGCTGGTTCTCGGTCGGCGACCTGTTCCTGCTCAACTTCCTGACGATCGTCACCGAATTCATCGGGATCACCCTGGCCGCGGAATTCATCGGCATCTCCAAGTACGTTGTGGTGCCGGTCTCGGCGGTGGCCCTCGTCGCGATCATGGCGAGCGGAAGCTTCCGCCGCTGGGAGCGCGCGATGTTCGTCTTTATCGCCGTCACGTTGCTGCAGATCCCAATGCTGCTGATGTCCCACCCGCAGTGGGCACAGGCGGCGAAATCCTTCGTGGTGCCCACCATTTCGGGAGGCGTCAGCTCGGATGCGGTGCTGCTCATCATCGCCATCGTGGGGACCACCGTGGCGCCCTGGCAGTTGTTCTTCCAGCAGTCCAACGTCGTCGACAAACGCATTACCCCGCGGTTCATCGGATACGAGCGCGCCGACACCGTGCTGGGCGCCTTCGTCGTGGTCATCGGCGCCGCGGCGCTCGTGATGACCGGCGAATGGGCGGCACGCTCCACCAGCAGCGTCGGCGGTTTCACCGACGCCGGGGCGACCGCGCACCTGCTGGGCGAACACCGGGCGACGCTCGGCTGGATTTTCGCCATCGTGCTGATGGACGCCTCCATCATCGGCGCCGCCGCGGTGACCCTGGCCACCAGCTACGCATTCGGCGACGTGTTCGGCCTGAAGCACTCGCTGCACCGTGGGTTCGCCGACGCCAAACAGTTCTATTTTTCCTACACCGCGATGGTGGTGGTGGCCGCGGCCATCGTCCTGATCCCCGGCGCCCCGCTCGGGCTGATCACCACCGCCGTGCAGGCCCTTGCCGGCCTATTGCTGCCCAGCGCCAGCGTATTTCTACTGCTGCTGTGCAACGACCGAGAGGTGTTGGGGCCGTGGGTCAATCGGCCGTGGCTCAACTGGGTTGCCGGGTTGATCGTCGGCACGCTGCTGCTGTTGTCAGGAATCCTGATGACCACCACGCTGTTCCGCGACCTCAACGTCGTGGCGGTGGCCGGCTACCTGGCCCTGGCACTGGCCATACTCGCGGCGGCGGCGGTACCGGTGCTGCGCTGGATGTCGCGCCGTCAGCCTGCAGCGCCCGCGGCGCGGCTTCCGGCGCGCGGGGTAGACCGCAATACGTGGCGAATGCCGCCCTTGACGCTGCTCGAACCGGTCACCTGGTCACCGGGCACCCGGCTCGGGATGATCGCGTTGCGCGCCTACCTGATCGTCGGCGCACTGCTGTTGGTGGTCAAGGCGATTCAGCTCAGTCACTGACGGCGTGTTGAATGCGGCGGGCCACCTCGCCGTACCGCTCGAACCGTTCCGGATCGCCGACGGCGTTGTAAAGCACCAGGCGCGTGGCCTTTCCGGCGTACTTCTCGGTGAGCGCGTCGGCCAACCCATCCCACGTCGACTCGGTCGCGAAGGCGGCGACGTGGTCGTCGCTGACCTGGGCCGCCATGCCGGCGAAGTCACCGGCCTTCTGCTTCTCGCGGATCCGGGCCGTGGTGCCCTCGAACCCGGCCTGGTCCCAGATGAACGCGTAGTTGGGGGTGCTGCCGTAGAAGGCCATGCTGGCGCGCACCCCTTCTCGTTGCTTGTCGCGCTCCTCGTCGGTGTCACCGACGATGGTCATCACGGGCACGATCACCGCAAGGTCCGACGGTGAGCGCCCGGCCTTCGCCGCCCCGTCGGCGATGTTGGGCAACACGTGCCGGGCGATGTAGCCCGGCTCCCCGATGGGATGCACGTGCACCCCGTCGGCCACCTCGCCCGCCATCCGCAGCATCCACGGATTGACCGCTGCGATATCGACTTTCGGATCGGGGGCGTCAATGGGACCCGGGCTCCATTGCGGGGTGATGAAGTCGAGGTCGTAGAAGTCGCCGTGGTGGTCGAGCGTCCCGGATCGAAAGGCGGCGAAGCACGCCTTGACCGCGAAGAGGTAGTCGCGCAGCCGCGGGCCGGGCCGCTCGAACGCCACACCGTAACGCCGGACGACATGGGTGCGCACCTGGGTGCCGAGCCCCAGCCGGAAGTTGCCGCCGGTCGCTTCCTGAAGCTCCCAGGCCGTGGCCGCCGTGATGAAGGGACTTCGCGGGAAGGCCACCGCCACGCCCGTGGACAGCTCGAGGCCGGGAGCGGCCTGCGACGCGACGGCGGCGTTGAGATAGGCCGTGCGCCCCGTCTCGGTGAACAACAAACCGGAGAAGCCGGCCGATTGCGTTCGCCGGGCCAGCTCGCCGATCCGGTGCAGCGGTTGCGGGACCGTCATCGCGTCGACGTGCATCCTCGGAGCCTACGTGTGGCTTGCCCCTTGCTGGGCGGCCGCGTCACGGTGTTAGCTCTTTAGTCGGCAGCAACCACCGCCGCTTGCGCTAACGGAAGGCTCGCGAACATGCTTCGTGGATTACTGGTCACTGCAGCAATCGCCGTCGGAATTGCCGGCACTCCCCCGGCCCAGGCCGCTCCGTGCGAAGTGTGCCACTGATGTTCGCTCCCATCACACGAACCGTCGCCGCCGTCGCCATGGTGGGTACCGGTCTCACGGCGTGCGGGTCGCAGCACGCCGCGCCGCCGGCCGCGTCCAGTTCGAGCGCGACGAAGGCGTCGGCTGCTCCCAGCCCGATCGCCTCGTCCAGCACACCCAGTAGCACCAGCGCGCCGGACTGCGTCGGACTGTCGATATGCCGGCCACCGCCGCCCGACGCCGAGGGGAATCCCGCGTGCTACTACTCCGACGGCTGGCGCGGCGACTCGTCGGGCAACGGTATCGAGGTGTGGTACTTCCGTGACCCGAAGAACCCGCCCAACCCGGACAAGGTGACGGCGTTAGTGCGCAAGAAGGACGGCACCAACGAGTCGCAGGACGCCGACATCGGGGCCGACCAGCAGGTGCATCGCTTCGGCTTCCCCGCGATCGCGGAGTCCTCGGTTCAAGAGGTGTTGCTCACCAGCGGCAGCGGCGCCCGCTGCTTCGTGATCGGACCCGGTGGCTGACGCGCAACGTGATCAGCGCCGACGGGGGCGATGGCTCACGGGCGCGGTGAAACCCTGGGTGTCGTCGAAGTGGGCCCACTGCCCGTCATCGTTGACCTCCATGCGCCAGCCCAGCTCGGTGTTGCCGCCGACGGAGTCGACGAACCAGGCGTAGGCGGACTCCGCGCCGGCAAAATTCTTCGTCGCGACGACCCGCCCACGTGGGTCGATGACGCGAAACTCAGCCATGGGAGGTGATTATCCCAGCAAACCCGCTTTCAATCGCCGTCATCTCCGGCGATTGTCGAGAATGCCGGCGGCCTACACGGTGCGGGTCAATCGGTCGGCCAGCAGCTCGGCGAACCTCGCCGGATCGTCGAGCGCTCCGCCTTCGGCGAGAAGCGCTGTGCCGTATAGCAATTCGGCCGTCTCGGCGATTGACGGGTCGTCGCTGCGGTCATGGTGCGCTTGGCGCAGGCCGGTGACCAGCGGATGGTTCGGGTTGAGTTCGAGGATCCGCTTGCCGACCGGGATGTCCTGGCCGGACGCCCGGTAGAGCCGCGCGAGCGCCGGGGTGATGCCGAAGGCGTCGGTGATCAGGCAGGCCGGCGAGTCGGTCAGGCGGCTGGAGAGCCGCACTTCCTTGACGTGGTCGCTCAGCGTCTCCTTCATCCAGGCCAGCAGGTCGGCGAAGTCCTTCTGCTGTTCCTCCCGCTCCGCCTCGCTCTCCTCGCCCTCGGAGCTGAGGTCCACCTCGCCCTTGGCGACCGACTGCAGCGGTTTGCCGTCGAACTCGGTCACGGTTCCCACCCAGACCTCGTCGACCGGATCGGTGAGCAGCAGCACCTCGTAGCCCTTGGCCTTGAAGGCCTCGAGGTGCGGGGACTTCAGGATTTGTTGCCGCGTCTCCCCCGTGGCGAAGAAGATCTGCTCCTGGCCCTCCTTCATGCGCTCGACGTATTCAGCGAGGGTGGTGGCCTCCTCCTCGCTGTGCGTCGAGGCGAATGAGGAGATCTGCAGCAGGGTTTCGCGGTTGTCGAAGTCCGACAGCAGGCCCTCCTTGACGACTCTGCCGAACTGGGTCCAGAAGCTGCGGTAGTCGTCGGGCCGTTCGGACTGCAGCTCCTTGATGGTGGAGAGGACCTTCTTGGTCAGGCGGCGGCGGATGGCCTTGATCTGCCGATCCTGCTGCAGGATTTCGCGCGACACGTTCAGCGACATGTCCTGTGCGTCAACGACACCCTTGACGAAGCGCAGGTACTCGGGCATGAGCTGGTCGCAGTCGCCCATGATGAACACCCGCTTGACGTAGAGCTGGATCCCGGTCTGGGCGTCGCGGTTGAACAGGTCGAACGGGGCGTGGGACGGGATGAACAGCAAGGCCTGGTATTCGAAGGTGCCCTCGGCCTTCATCGCAATGATTTCGAGCGGGTCGTCCCAGGCGTGCGCGATGTGCTTGTAGAACTCCTTGTACTCCTCCTCGGAGACCTCTTCCTTGGGGCGGGCCCAGAGCGCCTTCATGGAGTTGAGGGTCTCGGTTTCGAGCGTGACGGTCTCTTCGCCGCCCTCCTCCTCAGCCGAGGTCCGTCGTTCGACCTCCATCCGGATGGGCCACGCGATGAAGTCGGAGTACTTCTTGACCAGGCCGCGGATCTTCCATTCGGACGTGTAGTCGTGCAGCTCGTCCTCGGCGTCTTCGGGCTTGAGGTGCAGGGTGACCGACGTCCCCTGGGGAGCGCTGTCGACATCTTCGATGGTGTAGGTGCCCTCGCCGCTGGATTCCCACCGGGTGGCTTCGCTCTCGCCGGCCTTGCGGGTGAGCAGCTCGACCTTGTCGGCGACCATGAAGCTCGAGTAGAAGCCGATGCCGAACTGGCCGATCAGTTCCTCCGAGGCCGCGGCGTTCTTGGCGTCCTTCAGCTGCTGACGCAGCTCGGCGGTCCCGGACTTGGCCAGGGTGCCGATCAGCGCCACCACCTCGGCGCGGGTCATGCCGATGCCGTTGTCGCGGATGGTGAGCGTCCGCGCGTTCTTGTCGACCTCGATCTCGATGTGCAGGCCGGAGGTGTCCACGTCGAGTTCTTTGTTGCGGAAGGCTTCCAGCCGCAGCTTGTCCAGTGCGTCGGAAGCGTTCGAGATCAGCTCCCGCAGAAACGAATCCTTGTTGGAGTAGACGGAGTGGACCATCAGGTCCAGCAGTTGCCGGGCCTCGGCCTGAAACTCCAGCTGCTCGACACGCGCGTTCATGAGATTGCCTGCACTTTCCTCCAGGAGACGACGATGCAAATTTACGCAAGACGCGGATGGTCCGTGCCCGGGGGCTGGTCCTACCCTGAACACATGTCTGTCGCGCAACGCGAACGTGCCGCCCTCGTCGAAACCATGCGCGCCGCCGGGCCGGATGCGCCTACCTTGTGTGAGGGGTGGAAGACGCGGGACCTCGCCGCCCACCTCGTCATCCGGGAGTACCGGCCCGACGCCGCACCGGGCATCCTGATCCCGTTCTTCGCCCCGCACACCGAGAAGGTGCAGAACCAGGTGGCCGAACGGGCCGAGTGGGACGAGCTGGTCGACAAGGTCGCATCGGGACCGCCGGTCTACTCGCCGTTCAAGTTGCTCGACCCGGTGGCCAATGTCGCCGAGATGTTCATCCACCACGAGGATGTGCGTCGCGCGCAGCCCGGCTGGCAGCCGCGCACGCTCGACCCCGACCTGAGCGCCCGGCTGCGCCGCACCCTGCCGTTGATGGCCCGGCTCATTCTGGCCAAGGTGCCGGGCCGGGTCGCGTTGCGCACCCCGGAGGGCAAGACGCTGTTGACCGCGGGACGCGGCCCGGCGGTCACGGTGACCGGTGCGCCCCAGGAGCTGTTGCTGTTTTCGGTCGGGCGCGCCGCCAACGTCGAGTTCGACGGCGATCCCTCGGCGGTGCAGGCCGTCCGCGATGCGCCCAAGGGGCTGTAGAAGCGGCGCCGTGCCAGTCAAGCGCCGGCGTGGTCGCTTGCCTCGGGGTCGACTTCCGTATCGGTGCGAACAAGCGCCCTGGGCGTGCGATCGATTTGCAGGCTGAGCACGTCGGGACGGCCGTAGTGCCCATTGGCATCCATGAGCGCCTTGCGCCTGTCGATCAATGAAAAGTCCAGATCGCCGATCACCTCGCCTTCGCCCGAGCGCAGCGGTTCGCCCAGCAGCTCGCCCTGCGGCGTGATGATCGCGGTAAAGCAGCCGCCGGAAATGGGGCCGACCGGACCGCCCGTGTCCGACGCGATCCTCGCCTGTTGATCGGCGTCGAGCCAGGCCGTCGCGATCACCACGAACGCGCCGGATTCCAGCGCGTGGTTGCGGACGCTGATCTCCGTCTGTTGGGCGAACAACTCGCCCCCGAAGCATCCAGGAAACATGGCCGAGTGGATCTGCTCGCCGTCGGCGATCAAGGCGAATCGGGCCAGCGGGTTGTAGTGCTCCCAGCAGGCCAACTGGCCGATGCGACCGGCCGCGCTGTCCACGGCGCACAGTCCACTGCCGTCACCTTGTCCCCAGATCATCCGTTCGTGGAAAGTCGGGCTGATCTTGCGGCGGTGCTGAATCAAGGTGCCGTCGGCGTCGAAGAGCAACTGCGCGTTGAACAACGAGCCGCCGGCGCGTTCGTTGACCCCTATAGAGACCACCATGTCCGCCCGGCGGGCGGCTGCGCCTATCGCCGTCGTCGTCGCCGACGGTATCGTCACCGCCTCACCCATCAATCTCAGCTGCTCGGAACTCATTTCGAACGGACGCTGGACGAAGGAGAAGTACGGATAGTACGGGACAAAAGTTTCCGGAAAAGTCGCGAATTGCACTCCCCGGCAGGATAATTCGTCGATTTTCGCGACGACCCTGCTCACGGTGTCTTCGCGACTGTAGAGCACCGGACTGATCTGCACGGCGGCGGCCCGGACTGTGGTCATTGGCGCCTTCTATCCCTCGACGTCAGCGCTTCTGGCGAAAGCGATTACGGAGTGCCTTCCCAATGTTTGGCTAACGGTGTGCCGGCGAACTTTTCGAGCATCAGGCGCGAGAAGGACAGCAGCGCGCTGCGGGGTCGGTGGTTGACCACCACGCGTTGGGTCTGGCCGGCGGCGTTGTACGTGACCAAGACGACCACCCTGGTGGGCACCCCCCGGACATCGGCTGTGTAGTCCTCGACGAAGCCGTAATCGCCGCAGGGCCCGGCGAAGCTGAACACCTGATTCTCGTATTGCTGACGAGCCATCACCAGGATGGCGCCGACGTCCGCGACCCCGTGCGCGATGCCGTCCATCGCCGCGGCCTCGAGGGTGACGTCATCGGCCAATTCGTCCAACCACGCGGGGTAATAGTCCTTACCCGCATACGTCATGCCGGCCTCCGTTTCGAACGCCGGCAGGGCCGGCTCCCTGGCGCATCTTGCACGCTACGCCGTTCGTCACTTACGGCCTACACTTTGACCACTGGTTTACCGCTTGGAATCGGCAGGAGCAGCGGATGAGTTGCCGGGGTTGCCCAATGGTGGTCGGTCGTCGATCGTGACCGGGCCGCTGTACTTGATCACGGGTGCCGGCGGCGGCACGGCCGGGGTGAGTCGGTTGGTGATCGAGCAGCTGCGGCAGCGCGGAGAGCGGGTGCGCGCGCTGGTGCACAGTGACGATGCTCGGGCCGATCCGTTGCGCGCCATGGGCGCCGAGGTGGTGGTGGGTGACCTCACCGATCCGCAGAACGTCGTCGACGCCCTGGCCGGCGTTGATCGCATGTTCTTCTCGATGAGCGTCTCTCCCGACTACCTGCAGGCCACGGTGGTCGTCTGCGAGGCGGCATTGGAATCGCGCGCCGTCGAGATCGTCGTGAACATGTCACAGATGACCGTCTCGCAGATGACACTTACAAGTAGGGGCGAGTCTCGTCAGCATCGCTTGCACTTCCTGGCCGAGCATGTGCTGAATTGGTCCGGGGTGCCGGTCGTGCACGTCAGACCTACGACATTCCTTGACAATCCGATCTTTACGCTTTTTGCGGTTCCCGCGCTGCGCGACCGAAACGTGTTGATGCTGCCGTTCGGCACGGGCCGGACGTCACCGATTGCGGCCAGCGATGTCGCGCGGGCGGTCTCGACCGTCTTATCAGACCCGGCCCAGCACATCGGGCAGATCTATGAACTGACGGGTCCCCAAGTCCTCGACATCGACGGGCTGGCCGCCCAATACGCCCGCGCGTTGCATCGACCGATCACCGGCTCCGATGTCCCGCACGACAGATGGGTCGACGAGGTGCTAAAGCCCCTCAATCTTCCCGCGCACCTGCAGCAACACCTCGCCACCATGGCATTGTTGCACCGGGCCGGCCGCTACGATCGCTCCACCGCCGACGTCGAAAGGCTCACGGGGCGAGCGGCGTTGACCGTCGAGCAATATATCGTCGAGAACCCCCACCTGTTCTCGTGAGGGCCTCACCGAAATCACCCGAAGGCATCGCGGAGGTCTTTCTTGATCACCTTGCCGAACTGGTTGCGCGGCAGCGCATCGACGATCACCAGGCGCTCGGGATGCTTGTAGCGGCTCAGCTTGTTTGAATGGCAGTGCCGCACCAGCGATTCCAACGACACCTCTTCGGCCGATGCGGGCACCACCACCGCGCAGACGCGCTCACCGGTGCGCGGGTCCGGAACGCCGATGACCGCGACGTCGGCGACCGCGGGATGGGTGGCGAGCACGTTCTCGACTTCGAGGGCCGAGACGTTTTCGGCGTTGCGAATGATCGCGTCCTTGATGCGGCCGGTCACCCGCGCGTTGCCGTCCGCATCGACCAGGCCGAGGTCGCCCGTGCGCAGCCAGCCATCCCGGTCGAACGCGTCGGCGTCCAGCGCGGCGTCCGCGTACCCGAGAAAGCATTGCGGCCCCTTGAGCCGCAACTCGCCCTCCTGCCCGACAGGCAGTTCCGCCTCGTCGCCGCCGACCACCCGGACGCTGACGCCCGGTGTCGGCGCGCCGACGGTGTGGTCGAGCGACTCGGGCGTGGCGTCGAGCGACGGTGAGGCCGCCACGGGGAACTCGGTGAGCCCCCACGCGTTCGCGATGCCCGGCAGGCCGAAGGCCTCCCGGATTTGGCGGCCCAGCTCGGCGGTGATGGGGGCGCCGCCCGCCAGGCACCCCCGAAGGTGGGGAAAGAGCGGCCGGTCCCCGTGCGCCCGCTGGGCTTCGAGGTAACCGACGAAAAAGGGGGTCGCGGTGCCGAGGAAGGTCGGGTTGTGCTCCGCGATGGAAAACGGTGTGGTCACCGGATCGAACACCTCGAACAGCGCCAACCGCATGCCGGTCTGCAGCGCGGCCGCCAGCATCACCGCCCCGCCGATGTGCGCGATTGGAAAGGCGATGGGGTCGACGTCGTTGCCGTTGATGCCGACCGCACCGACCAGCCCGGTTGCACCGGCTATCACCGATGCGTCGGAATGGCGAATCCCTTTGGGCGCCGCGGTCGTTCCCGACGAGTAGTAGACCCACCGCGCGTCGCCGTCGGAATCGGGCGGTGGCGGGAGATCGTCGGCGCCGGCGCGGGGCAGCCGGAGCTCGCCGTCGGCCGGCGGCGTCGCCAAGTCGACGGTGATGACTTCGAAGCCGCGGGTCGCGGCCAGCGTCCGCGCCAGCTCGGCGTGATCGAATCCGCGCCAAAGTTTCGGCACCACCAGATATTCCGAGGAGAGCTGGTCGGTGATGAAGCCGACCTCGTGTTCCCGCAAGATGGGAATGATCGGGTTTTGCATGGCGCCAAGCCGGGCCAGCGCCGCCATGACGACCGCGGTCTCCAGCGTGGTCGGCAACTGCCAGGACACCACGGTTCCCGCCCGTATCCCGCGTTCGGCGAGCGCGGCGGCCGTCGCGCATGCGGCGTCGCGAAACTGACGCGCGGTCAGGCTGCGCCCCTTGTCGTCGGCGAGCAGCGGCCGGGGCGAATCCGTTCGCGCCGCGTCGGCGATCAACGTCCAGTAGGTGACACCTGGGCCGCTCATTCGCTCGTGGGCTTGACGTGTGCCGGGCGGAACCCGGAGTGCGCTATCGCGACCGACACCGCACTGCCGATGGGGCCCTTGCCGTCGACCAGCACCGCCGATCCCGTGGCCACCCCGTCATGGCTGTAGTGCGTCAGGGAGGCCATGCCGATGTGCGGCCCCTCGGGCAGCCGGCTCAGCGTCAGCGTGTAGTCGGCGTTGATGAATTGCAGGCCGTTGGTGCCCCAATTGGCAAGGGACGCCGTGATATCTGCCGCCATCGCCGCGCGGGTGAAAGCGCTGAGCGGTTCGCCCTCGATGAGCGCGCGCGACTCATACAGCCACGTGTATTTCGGCCCTGAGGTGTCGGCCCAATCGGGGTCGCGATTCTGCAGTTCGGTGCCCCAACCGTAGGTGCGCATGAAGAGCGTGGGTTGGGCGCCGTCCTCGATGGGCAGCGGTGGCATGTGCGGGGCGGGCGACCACACGTCCCCTTCGGGCTGGAGGCCCCGCCGCAGGAACAGCGCACTGCCCCGCGCGATTGGCACGCCCCGCTGACTGAGGACGGCCTCGACGAGCCGCAGCCGTCGACGGTCGTGATGCACGGTGGTGCTTACCTCGATGGGTTCCAGGGCGGCAGGCGCGGGTAGGTCGACGGTCAGCCGGGCGGGTTGCAGTTGCGGGTCGTCGACCGCGGTTTCGACCGCCCAGCCCAGCAGGCCGCCGACCACGTGCCCGCTGAGCGACGGGCCCCACCCGCCGCGCCCGATCGGGTTTGGCACGAAACGGCTTTCGTCGCGGGAGAAGTACGGCGTGGACGGCGCCCAGTCGACGTCTTCCGGCACGAAATTCGTTTCGGTCAATGCGCGACGCTCCGCCCGGCGTTGGGACCCTCAGGGTGAGGATGGCAACAGTTGATATTACAGTTCGAGTTCCAGTGCCGCGGGGCCGGACGGCGTCAGGTGATCGCCGCGCCCACCAAATGGCCGATCACGTAGGTGATCGCCAACGCGAGGCCGCCTCCGATGACGTTGCGAAGCACCGCGGGCCCTTTGGGCGCGCCGCCCAACCCCGCCGACACCGCCCCGGTGATCACCAGCGCCAGGAGTACCGCCGCGACGGTGACCGGGATTCTCCAGGATGCGGGTGGGGCCAGGATGGCGATCAACGGCAATAAGGCGCCGATCGCGAAGGACAGAGCCGAGGACGACGCCGCCTGCCAGGGGTTGGTCAGCTCCTCGGGATTGATACCGAGTTCGACCTCGGCGTGGGCGAGGAGCGGGTTGTGGTCGGTGAGTTCCTCGGCGACCGTGCGGGCGGTCGCGGCGGTGAGGCCTTTCGCCTCATACAGGGCGGCGAGCTCGTCCAATTCGGCCGCCGGGTCGTCGCGCAGCTCTTTGCGCTCCTTGTGCAGCAGCGCCTTCTCCGTGTCGCGCTGGGTGCTGACCGACACGTACTCGCCCAACGCCATCGACACCGCCCCGGCGACCAGTCCGGCGGTGCCGGCGGTCAACACCGGAGCGCGTTCCACCGTCGCCGCCGCGACGCCCACCACGATGCCCGCCGTGGACACGATTCCATCGTTGGCGCCAAGGACCCCGGCACGCAGCCAATTCAGCTTGGACGACACCGAACCCACGTGGGGTTCGGCGGGATGTGACGGAGTCGACACGGCGGCAACGATATACGTCGAAAACCGGCCCGACTAGCAAACATAGCCTTGCCAAACCGGCAGGCGCCCCTCATTTTCCGCGCCGCGGCGCGCGCCAACGCTCCGCATGGGCCTCGCACAGCCGATCCATAGGGAAGCTATCTATGGTCGGTCTGTGTAAGGGGGGATTCCGAGGAATTCACTAATCGCTAGACAGGTGAAGGACTATGAGATTCAGGCAGATACTTGGGGGAATAACCGTCGCCGGTGCCCTTAGCGCTGCCGCGCTGGGCATGGGCGCGGCCGCGGCCAACGCCGCTCCGGGGGCGCCGCCGCCCGGGCCGGCCGGCAATCATGGCGGGCCGGCCCCGGGCGGTATCCATCCGCCGAACGCGCCCGGTGATCCGGGTGGCCCTGGCGGTCCCGGCGGGCCGGGTGGGCCCGGCGGCCCCGGTCACCCGGGCGGACCCGGTGGCCCAGGCGGACCCGATCATCCCGGCGGTCCGGGCGGCCCAGGCGGTCCCGGTGGGCCCGACCATCCCGGCGGTCCCGGTGGGCCGGGCGGTCCCTGGCACGGAGATCCCCAGCGCGGTTACTTCCGCGGGGCGCCGTGGGGCGACGGACCGGCCCCGTGGGGACCCGGTGAGCCGCCGCGGCCCGCGTGGGACCGGCCGCTCCCCCCGCCCGGTGGGCATTGGGGATACGGCCCGATCAACTACTGGGGCTACCAGGAGACCCCGGTGTGGGATCCCGGATTCAACCAGTGGGGATTCTGGTTCTTCGGCGTCTGGATTCCGCTGTAAAGAGCATTAAGCGCGGCGCCCGCTTCGCCACCAGGCGAGGCGGGCGCCGTCGCTTTCCCGCGGATCGCCGGGGTAACCCGTTGCGGCACAGGCGTACAGCGCGTTAGCCGGTCTTGGTGCCGACGGTGATGAGGTCGGAAATGATTCGCGTCCAGGCCGGCCGCGGGATGCGGTGCTGATCGCTGATCACGAAACCGGCGGCTTCGAACATGGCCCGCATCTCCGCCGGCGACGCATTGTGCTGCGGCTTCCATCTGCTGGCCGACGGCGCCTGCAACAGCTGTTGGCGCGCGCTCAGGGCCGAAACGGCCACCATCCCGCCGGGCGCCAGCACGCGGTGGAATTCGCGCAGGGCCGCGGGCTGGTCGAAGAAGTGGAACGCCGAGGTGGTCACCACCGCATCGAGCGCCCCGTCATCGAAGGGCAGCTGCTCGGCCGGCCCGCGAATCCATTGCACCCGATCGGTTCTGGCACGCGCCTGGTCGAGCATGCCCTCGGACATGTCGATGCCATAAATCTCGTCGGGCTGCAATTCGCGGGCGATCCGATCGCTGAGAACTCCCGTACCGCAGGCGATATCGGCGATCTTGCGGGCGCGGTGGGCGCGCAGCTGCGCGATCACCTCGTCGTGCGGCGGACGGTAAACCCAGCGCTGCAGGACCGGTAGGTCGTACGCCGGGGCCAGAAAGCTCCACAGCCGCGTGACGGCGTCGTTGAGTCCCCGACGGCTCGGTGCCGTCATTTGCTCGAGCTGTAGTAGACGGTGTCGGCGACCGAGACCGAGTCATTGGTCTGCGGAATCGCCGCAAGCCCGCTGCCGGCCAGCAACTCGCTCATCTGGGTGCCGACCGTCTGCCAGCCGAGGTTGTTCAAGTAGTCGGCGACGTCGTTGCGCTCACCCTCGAAACCCAGCTCCTCCCAATCGAGTTCGAAGCCGTGGTCGCGCCACTTGGCGGTGGCCCGGCGCATCATTTCCCGGGCCTTGTCCACGTCTTGCTGCGGGCGGTTCGGGATCGCCTCGACGGCGAGCCTGCTGCCCTCGGCGCTGAGCGCGGAGATGTTGTCCAGCAAGCGGTCCTGAGCGTCGGGCGGTAGGTACCCGAAGAGGCCCTCCGCGATCCAGGCGGTCGGGCGCGTCGTGTCAAAACCGGCGTCCACCAACGCCTTCGTCCAGTCACTTCGCAGATCGATGGCAACCGTACGAAGGTCGGCCCGCGGGGCGGCGCCCAGCTTCGCCAGGGTGGAGGTCTTGAACTCGATCACCTCGGGCTGGTCGATCTCGAAGACCGTCATGTCGGCGGGCCACGCCAATCGGTAGGCGCGGGCGTCGAGGCCGGAGGCCAAAATTACGGCCTGGCGAATCCCGGCCCGCGCGGCGTCCTGGAAGAAGGCATCGAAGAACCGGGTGCGGGCGGCCATCGCCACCGGCATGTGCTCGAGCTTCCAGCCGGATTCGTGGTCGTCGACGTCGGCGGCATCAAGGTCGCCGTCGACCCACCGGGTGAAGAAGTCCACGCCGACCGCGCGAACCAGTGGTTCGGCGAACCGATCGTCGATCAGCGGGTTGTCGGCCTTGGTCGCAATCGCTCGGGCCGCGGCCACCATCGTGGCGGTCGCGCCCACACTGGTGGCCAGATCCCAGGTGTCGTTGTCTGTGCGTGGCATGCGCCTGTATTCCCCTCGAGTCGCAGCGTTACTTAGCAACCATAACGACCGCGAGGGGTCCCGAGTTCCCCGGAATTTTGCGGTAGCTCGACACGGTGACCGCGGGATTGGGCCGTTGCGCCCGAACGGGGACAGGGATCGGTAGGTAGCCCCGGGCCGCCGGGCCCGCGGGGCCCCACGGGCGCAGCCGGCCCGTTCGCGGAGGGGACCCATACCACGCATTGATTCAAAAACCCGCTCCACACGAACCCGGGCGGGCAGACGGGGTCGGCGCGGCCAATCGCCGGCACGGAAATCGTGATTGACGGCAGCATCGCCAGAGTGAACGCGAAGGCGCCAGACGCCCAACGCCGGACCAGATGCTTTCTCGCGGCGGTTGTCATGTGGGTCGCCTCCCCTGGGGGTGCGGCTATTCGGTAACCAGTTCGAAGACCGGGATGACCCGGTCGGTGCGCTGCTCGTACTCGCCGAACCCCGGCGCGCGTTCGACGACGGTCCGGTAGACGGAATCCCTTTCGTCGCGTGGCAATTCGCGCGCGGTGGCCGGCCGTGGGGGTTGCGAACCGATCTCCACGCTCACCCGCGGGTTGGCGCGGATGTTGTGCACCCACGCGGGATTCTTGTCCCGGCCCGCGGCGGAACCGATGACATAAATCTTGCCGTCGATATCGAAGTAGCCGATGAGATTGACCCGCTGCTCACCGGAGCGCGCACCGGTCGAGGTCAACAACAGCAACGGGAAGCCCTCGAACTGCCCGCCCACCTTGCCGCCGTTGCGGCGGAACTCCTCGATGTTGCGCTCGTTGAATTCGCGTTCGGACTGCATCACATCGTCGGCCATCACCCCATCCTGGCATGGGAACCGCGCCCGCGAGCGACCCGCGGTTGATCGTCGCCGAATGCGGGTATCACCTGGCAATCCCATCCGGGGGGTATCCGCTTTTCGTAGCAACGAAGTGAGCACGAGATGGTCGGCTGGCTGGACAGGCTGCAGCGACGAAACCGCGCCGCGGGCGTCGTGATCGCGGTCTTCTACAAATACATGGACGACCAGGGCGGCTACCTGTCCGCCTTGATTACCTACTACGCCTTCGTCTCGCTGTTCCCGATGCTGCTGCTGCTGACCACCGGACTTGGGGTGCTGCTCGCCGGCCGCCCCGACCTGCAGGACCAGGTATTGCACAGCACGCTGAGCCAATTCCCGGTCATCGGCGACCAGCTGCATCAACCCGCAGGGCTCAGCGGAGGGACCGTCGCCGTGGTCGTCGGCATCGCGGGCGCGCTCTACGGCGGCCTGGGCGTCGGTCAGGCCGTACAGAACGCGATGGACTCGGTATGGGCCGTCCCGAGGAACAAGCGTCCCGACCCCTTCCGTTCGCGGCTGCGCAGCCTGATGCTGTTGCTGGTCCTCGGCTCGGCGGCCGTCGCCGCCACCGTCCTGTCCGCGGCCGGCCAGGCCACCAGCACGCTGGGGGTGTTCGGCAAGATCGGCGTCGCGCTGGTGGCCATCGCCATCAATGCGTCGATCTGCCTGGTGGCGTTTCGCGTGACCACCGCGCGCAACCTCACCTACCGCCAGGTGTTGCCCGGAGCGCTTGCGGCGGCCGTGATCTGGCAGATCTTGCAGTGGGGCGGTGCCGGCTACATTCGGCACACGGTGAAATCGGCGAGCGCAACCAACAGCGTCTTCGCCTTGGTGCTAGGGCTTTTGGCCTTCCTTTTCCTGGTGTCGTCCACGCTGGTGCTGTGCGCCGAGATCAATGTCGTTCTGGTGGAACGGCTTTACCCGCGGGCGTTGCTCACGCCGTTCACCGATGACGTGGAACTCACACCGGCCGATCGCAAGACCTACACCAAGAAGGCAAAGGCCGAGCGGGTCAAGGGTTTTCAGCGCGTCAGCGTCAGATTCGGCGACCTGGGCCGCAAGGCGGACCGACCCACGATCGGCGGCCGGCCCGCCCCCTGATCAGTTGCCGCGCCCGGTCTGTTGCTGCAATTCGTCGATGAGCTCCGACGCCTGCGCCTTCGTCAGATCGTCGGGAACATCGCGCCCGGCCTCCTGGGCCAGCGTGTGCACGTAGCTGCGCTGCGGCCCGGTCATCGGCTCGTCGCCGGTGACCCACTGCGACGTGTCCTTTTCGGGGTTTTCGCTCGGCGCCTGCCGCATGTCATCAGTCATCCCATTCACCTCCGCGACGAGGGATAACCATCGCACGTACGTTCGAAACATCGGATGCGACGGGCGGGCGCCGCGGGCGGGCTCCCCTTTGTAAGAATCGGTGCCATGTCGCGTCGCTTCGATATCCACATCGAGTCGCCCGCCAGCGTGGAGCAGATTCACGCGACGTTCGGGCGCGAAGATTATTGGGCAGCCCGGCTCAAAGTGAGCAACGCGCCGATCACGCTGGACGCGCTGAGCGTGGACACCGACGGCACGGTGTCCGTCCGCGCCACCCAGCATGTGGCCCGTCAGGTGCTGCCGGCGCTGTTGGCCAAAGCCGTCCCCGGCGATCTGAAGATCGTTTCCAGCGAGACGTGGCGATCGGTCGGTGACGGCGAGGTTCGCGGGCAGATCAACGTCGTGACTTCAGGCGGGATCGGGTCGGGCCGCGCCGAGGCGTGGATGGCGCCCGCGGGTGAAGGCGCGAAATTGCGCTTCGCCGTGGAGGTGGCGGTGAAGATCCCGTTGTTGGGCCGCAAACTCGAGAAGTCGATGGAATCCGACTTGGCTCAGAGCATCCCGGCCTTGCAGCGCTTCACCAGCACCTGGATCGCCGAAAACGCCTGAGGGCCAACGGGTTTGTGATCAGCCCGCCGCGGCGGGCTCGACGGCGACCAGTTCGGTCAGGCCGCTGATGGTCAGGATGGGCATCAGCATCGGGTGCGCGATGAGGTTGATGTGGTTCGCGTGGGTGAACAGCAAGTTGATGGCCGCGCTGTCGAGGTACTCGACTTCGCTGAGGTCAACCGTGAGCGGTCCGCCGCTGGCGGCCTCGGTGCTCGCGGTTGTGAGGGCTTGATTGAACGCGTCGACGTTGCTCAGGTCGATCTCCCCCGCGGCGACCAGCATCAGTTCCCCGTCGGTGCGGCGCGCGGTGTCGAGCGTGAGCGACGTGGACATCATGTGATCCTCGCGGATAGGCGAACCGTGGTTCCAGCGGCGTCGGGGCTGATGGTGACGTCATGCATGAGCCCTCGCATTAGCGCTATACCTCGCCCTCGGTGGGGGTAACTAGCGGGTTGCGGGGGCTTCCACGAGCCGGTGTCGGTGATGGTCAGCTGCACCCGGTCGCCGAGCGCGGTCGCACCCAAACTGACCGTGCCCTCGGGCTTGTCGCGATGGCCGTGCTCGATCGCGTTGGCGACGGCCTCCCCCGCTGCCACCAGCACGTTCATCGCCTGTTCCGGGTCCAACCGGGTCCGCGTCAACCAGCTGCGCAACGCGGTTCTCGCCGGAGCGAGGTGGCTGACGTCGGCGGGAAAGGTCAGCTCCAGCGGCGCGGGATGACGATAGAGCAGCAAAACCACGTCGTCCTGATAGCCCTCGCTGGGGGCCAGGCCTGACATGATCTGGTTCGCCAACTCGTCGAGGGTGGCCGCGCGTCCCTCCTGCACGAGCGCGGCGGCGCGGGAGATGCCCTGCCCCAGCGCGGTGCGGCGACGCTCGACCAACCCGTCGGTGTAAAGCAGCAGGGTCGCGCGGGCCGGCATGGTCACCCTCGCTTCGGGGCGGGTCCAGTCGGCTCGTACCCCCAACGCGATGGTGTGGCCCTCATCAAGCATCTGGGTGGTGCCGTCCGCGTGGACCAGGATCGGCGGCGGATGCCCGGCGCTCGAATACACGAGTTCACCGGTTTCGGGGTTGAGCACCGCGCACACGGCGGTGGTGCACTGGGCGCCGGGCAGCCGCGCGGCGAAGCGGTCCAACCCGGCGAGAGCGGCTCCGGGACTTGGGTTTTCGAACAGGAGTGCGCGGCAAGCGCTGCGCACCTGACCCATCACGGTGGCGGCGGCGAGGCCGTGCCCCACGCAGTCACCGACGACCATTGCGATGCGCCCGTCCTCGAGGTCGACGATGTCGTACCAGTCACCGCCGACCTGGAGCGGCCGGCTGGCCGCCTGATAGCGCACCGCGAACCCGTGCGGCAGATCAGCCGGCCCCAGAATGGCATGCTGTAGCGCCAGCGCCGTTTCGCGCTGCTGGTCGACCTGATGAACCCGCTGCAGGCCCTGGCCCAGGCGGCCGGCCAGCACCGTGAGCAACGTCTGGTCCTCGAGGGTGAACGGCCGCCGCTCGGCCAGATCGATCCAGACGACGAGCACCCCCTCGGGGTGTTGCAGCGCGATGCCCGCCGTGCCGGACTCGCCGGCGCTAGGGGTCAGCAGGTCACCCTCGCGCAACGAGCTGAGCATCTGTTGGGTGTGCGGCGGCAGGTCGTCCCACTGGGTGGGCTCGCCGACGGAGACGACGTGCGGTGCGCCAAAGGCGGGTCCGGAGGCGGAGCTGTTGGTCGGGAAGGCGACGGCCAGGACGCGGCGGGCCCGCCACAGTCGGCGCAGTTCCTCGGCCGCTGCGTTGATCGCGTTCTCCACGGTGTCCGCCTGGGCGAGTTCCTGGTTGAGCGCGTGCTCGCGGCCCGCCGCCAGCGCCAGGGCGATCGCCGCGTGCCGGGCGAAGTCGCTGACGAGCTCGAGGTAATCGTTGCCGAAGGGCGACTGCTGGTCGCGGGCGACGGCGATCACGCCGAGCACCGCGCCGTCGGCGATCAGCGGCATGACGATCGCCGAGCGCTCACCCACGTCGGTGAAACCTTCGATCGGGTATTGGAAGGAGTCAGTGATCAATGGCAGGCCACGCCGCGCCACACCGCCCGTGGTGGAGCCGTCCATCGGCACCTGGCGCCCGATGACCTCTGAGGAGTACCGGCCCGCCGTGGCGGCCACGACCAGGGTGTCGACCTCGTCGGCGGGCACGTCGGGCTCCTTGGGAACCAGCAAGATCGCCTGTTCGGCGCCGGCCAACTCCAGCGCCCGGTTCACGATGAGCTGTAGCGGACCGGTCTGAGGGTCGCCGGACAGCAGCGCGGTGGTGATCTCGCGGCTGGCCTTCGTCCATTTCGCCGATTCGCGTTCGCGCTCGAACAGCCGCGCGTTGTCGACGGCCGCCGCCGCGGCGGTCGCCAAGGCCCGCACGGCGGCGGCCTGGGAATCCGAGAAGACGCGTCCGGCGCGGTCGTCGGCCAGGTAGAGGCTGCCGAAGTCGGCGCCGCGCACCGTGATGGGTATTCCCAGGAGCGCCCGCACCGGCGGATCGTGGGCCTGCAGCGCGCCGGCCTGCGGATGCGCGCTCACATCCGCCAGGCGCAGGCCGTCCCCAATGGGCAGGTCGCCGAGCTGGCGCGCCGTGAGGTCGTCGATGCCCGCGCAAACGAACGAGGCCAGGAGACCGTCCGGTGCGCGGATGCCCAGGGCGGCGAAACGGCAGCCGGTCAGCTCCATCGCCCCTTTGACGATTCGGTGCAACGTCACGTCCAGGTCGAGGTCAGAGCCGATCTCGCTGATGACCCGCACCAGTTGTTCCATCTGGTCGCGGGCTTCCACCAGCTCATCGAGCTGCTCATGGATCTGGCTCACCATGTCGCGCCGGCCCTGCCAGGTGAACGCCGATCCACCTCCCCCTTCGTTGCCCATGGATACAAACCTAACTGTTGATATTCGCTACGCATACGGGCGCGGGGTGTTCGAGCAGCGGCGGCGGCTTTACTCGATCTTGACCATGCATTGAATTGCCCCACCGACGATGGTCGATGTGAGTAACCTTCCATCGGTGGAACTGGGGGTTTTGGGGCCTCTCCAGGTCCGGCAAGGCGGGGCGCCCGTCGCCATCCCGGGCGCCAAGCCTCGCGCGATCCTTGCGATGCTCGGGCTGCACGGTGGTTCGGTCGTCGCGGCCGAGACGCTGGTCGAACTGCTCTGGGGCGAGGATCCGCCACGCACTGCGGCCAAGGCCCTGCAAACCCACATCTCCTCCCTGCGGCGCACCCTGGGCGACGGCTTCGTGCTGACGGCGGGCGCGGGTTGGACCCTGGCCGAGACGCAGGTGGACGCCGCGCGTTACAAGTCGGCGGCCCGGCTGGGACGCGACGCCGCCGCGGCCGGTGATCACAGCCAGGCGGTGGCCCGCTTCGAGGAGGCGCTCGCCCTGTGGCGGGGAACGCCCGAGCTGCCCGACGGCCGGCGAGGAACCTCGGAGAAGACGCGGTGGATCGAGGGCCACGCCGCCCTGGTGGAGGATCGGGCCGATGCGCTGCTGGCGACGGGCCGGGCCGCGGAGATCATCGGCGAGCTCGAAGCGGCGGTGGCCGACGCGCCGCTACGCGAGCGGCGCTGGGGCCAGCTGATGCTCGCGCTCTACCGCGCCGGCCGGCAAGGCGAAGCGCTGGGCGCCTATCAGCGTGCGCGGGCGCTGCTCGCCGACGAACTGGGGGTGGACCCCGGCCCGGAGCTTCGCCGGCTGGAGGCCGCGATCGTCGCACAGGACTCTGCGCTGGAAACGCCTGCGGCACAACAGTTCTCGTCGGTGACACGCGCCGTGACGTTCCTGTTGACCGACATCGAGGGCTCCACGGCCGCGTGGGAGGCCGACGCCCAGGCCATGGCGGTGGCGCTGGCCCGACACGACGAACTCGTCGAGCAGGTCGTCACCTCCCGGGGAGGGCGGCTGATCAAGACCCGCGGCGAGGGCGACGCCACGTTCTCGGTTTTCGAGCGGCCGTCGGCGGCCGCGGCCGCGGCGATCGAGCTCCAGGATGCGATCGTCCACGAGCCGTGGGCGCTACGGGAGCCCATGCGAATTCGGGTGGCCCTGCACACCGGGGAGGTCGAGCTTCGCGACGGCGACTACTTCGGCCGCGCGGTCAATCGCGCCGCCCGCCTGAGGTCGCTGGCCGCCGGCGGCCAGATCCTGTGCTCCGGTGCGACCGCGGAGCTCGTCATCGACTCCCTGCCCGATGACGTGGTGCTCGCCGACCTGGGAACCCGCCAGCTGCGCAACCTCGCGCGTCCGGAACACGTTTTCGAGCTCCGGCTGCACGCCGCCGAGGAGCCTGGCGAAGACACCCCGACCGAAGCGCCTCTGGAACGACCCAGCCTGCCCGCGGTGCTCGGCGGCCGCGGGCCGTTCGTCGGGCGCGGCGACGAGCTCGAGCGATTGTCGGCCGCATGGCACACCGCACTCGCCGGCGGCACCAACGCCATGCTGATCGCCGGCGAACCGGGGGTCGGCAAGACGCGGCTGGCCGGCGAATGGTCCCGGCAGGCTTACGACCAAGGCGCCCTGGTTATTTACGGGCGGTGCGACGAGGACCTCGGTGCGCCGTACCAGCCGTTCGCGGAGGCCCTGCGGTCGTTGGTGCCGTGCTTAGGCGCGGGCGCGCTTCGCGGGCTGCGGGGTGTGGAAGCCTTGCTGACACTGGTTCCCGGGCTGATCGACGTCCTTCCCGACGTGTCCGCGCCGACTCGCGCCGACCCGGACACCGAACGCTATGCGCTCTTCGACGCCGTGGTCGGGCTGTTGGCGATGGCCTCGGCGAGCGCGCCGGTCGTGCTGATCCTCGACGACCTGCATTGGGCGGCCAAACCGACGCTGTTGTTACTGCGGCATCTGCTGCGCTTTGGCGAACACGCGCGCGTGCAGATCATCGGCACCTACCGCAGCACGGACCTCGACCGCTCCCATCCCCTGGCGGCAATGCTCGCCGACCTCCATCGCGACGGCACGGCGAACCGCTTAGCGCTCAGCGGGCTCGACGAGGAGGACGTGACGGCTTATGTCGCGGAGGCGGGTTACAACGACGAAGAATTGGCTCGGGCGTTGGCTACCGTCACGGGCGGCAATCCGTTCTTCCTCATCGAGGCGTTGCGCCACGTAGATGAGAGCGGCGGCCGGTGGGACCAGAGCACGCTGCCGCAGGGGGTGCGCGAGGCGGTGAGTCGGCGCCTGTCGCGGCTGCCGGCCGAGGCGAACAAGGCGCTGGCCGCGGCCGCCGTGGTCGGGAGCCGGTTCGCACTGGAACTGGTGGAACGCGTGGTGGGAGACGACCTGGTCGACGCTTTCGACGAGGCGTGCAAGGCGGGCATCGTCATCGAAGAGGCCGGGGGTCGGTACCGGTTCAACCACGCGATCGTCCGCCAGTCGCTGCTCGCCGAATTGCCGTCGGTGCGGCGCATGCGGTTGCACCAGCGCATCGCCACCACATTGGAGGACGAGCCCGGCGCCGACGACGAGCTGCTCGCCGAATTGGCCTATCACTACTTCGAATGCGCGTGGGCGGGCAACGCGGCGAAGGCGGTCGAATACTGCCGGCGCGCGGCGGACCAGGCGATGGCGCGCCTCGCCTACGAAGGCGCCGCCGACCTTTACGACCGGGCGCTGCACGCACTGGAAGAGATCGACGAGGAGCTGCCCGACCGCGACGATCAAGTCGCCGCGCTGCTGATCACGCGCTGCGAGGCCCTGCTGGCCGCCGGCGACGTGACTTCGGCGGCCAACGCCGTCACCCAATTGCAAACGGACACAGTCGGTTCACCCCACCTTGCGGCCTGGGCGACATGTTTCGACGGTCAACTCTCGATGCTGATCCATCCGGAACGACTCGACGAGGTCGAGGCGGCGGTTGGCGCCGCCGCCGACAAACTGGCGGAACTGGGCGACGCGGCCGGAGAAGCCAAGGCGCACACCGTTCGTGCCGGATGCCTCGCCCGGCTCGGGCGAATCGGCGATTGCGAGATCGCCCTCGACGAGGCCCTCACGGCCGCGCGGCGCGCACGTGAACACCGCCGGGTGAACGCGGTGCTGGCTAACGCACCCCTGGCCGCGTTGTGGGGCCCGAACCCCGTACCGCGCGCAGGCGGCCGGTGTCTGGACGTGGTGCGGCTGCTCCGGATCACCACCGACTCGCCGGCGGTCGAGGCGACGTCGACGCGCTGCCAGGCGGTGCTGGAGGCTTTCCGGGGACGGGCCGCGGCCGCGCGACGAATGATCGACTCGGCCCGTCGCACCGTGAGCGAGCTCGGGCTGCGCCATGCCCTGATGGAGGTCGAGCAGTTCGCCGGGATCGTGGAGTTGGTCGTAGACGAGCCACTGGCGGCCGAGCCCCATTTGCGCAAGGCCTACAACGGCTTTCGCCGCATGGGCCTCGACGCCGACACCGCCGAGACGGCGGCGCTGCTGGGCCGCACGTGCCTCGCGCTCGGCAACGATGACGAGGCGGCCGAATTGTGCGCCGAGAGTGAGCGTCTCGCCGGCCACGCGCTGAAGGCGTCGATCGCCTGGCGCACGCTTCGGGCGCGGCTGCTGTCGCGGCAGGGCGATCACGACGCCGCACGGCGGGTCGCGGAGGAGGCCGTGGCGCTGGCCGAGCGCACCGACGCGTTGGTGGATCACGGCGACGCGTGCCTTTCGCTGGCAACGGTTTTGAGCGCGGTCGGCGACGTTGCGGGTGCGCGGGCCGCCGCCGAGCGCGCCGTCGAGTTGTACGAACGGAAAGGAGCCGGCGCACTGGCGGAGAGGGCGCGGCTCGTTCTGGGATCCGGACCACCCGCCGAGGCGGCTCGGTCCGAACCCGCGGTTGTCGAGCCCGAAAATGCGTGCGTCCGAGTGGGTCAACGCGTGATGGCAGCCGTCGATAGCGGGGCCTGGGAGGAGTTCGAGCAGCTTTTTGCGCCAGACGCGCGTCTCGAGAGCCGCCGGAAGATCGTGGGTTTCACGCCGACCGACCTTCCGCCGGACTGGGTGCATCAGAACAGGCTCAATCTCGAGATGACCGGCATGCGCGTCACCGCACAGGTTCTCGCGGTGCGGGGCGATAACCTGGCCCTCAGTCGATTGGTGTCGGGCACTTCCGACGCGAGCCCTGGGGCGCCGCGAGACGAATTGCTCCAGGTCTACGGGATCAACGAGTCGGGTCTGATCGCGCTGCAGATATGGTTCGACGTCGACGACCTCGACGCAGCAATGGCCGAGCTTGACGCCCAGTTCCAGGCGGAGCACCCGATTCCGCGGCGATTGGAAAACACGGCAACGCGCGTATTCGAGGACGAGTGGAAGCACTTCGCGGCCCGCGACTGGCGCGCCATGGCTGAACTCGTGGCCGATGACTATGTCGGCATAGATCACCGACGGGTCGTCAGTGCCGAGACACAACACAGTCGCGATGAGGTGGTCAGAGACTTGCAGGCGGCCGCCGAAGTCGGTTTCACGATCTCGATGGTGGGAGCCGTCGCGATCCGCGGCAACCGACTTGTGCTCGCCCGCGTTCGCGCTTCCGGCCGCGACCCCGGGGCCATTGAAAACGACGCCCTCAACGTCGTCGAGATCGACGACGACAACCGGATCGCAAACGTCGTCACGTTCGACCTCGAAGACATCGAGTCCGCGGTCAACGAGCTCGACGCGCGCTTTGTTGCCGGTGAAGGCGCCGCGTACGCCCGCACGTGGTCGGTAGTAACCGGGGCTCTCACGGCCCACAATCGACGCGAACTGCCGGCCGCAACACCGGATGCGGTGACTATCGACCACCGTCGGGTGGCGACGTTTGCGCCCGGTGAGGGTCTGGAATACATCCGTGCAGGCTGGGATCTCGACCAACAGCTCGACATCTATGTCGAAACAGAGCATCGCCTCAACGACCGCGGCGCCGTTTTCACGTGGGCGGGACATGGAACGTCACGCGACGGCTTCACGGCGGAATGGCGCGGGGTCGACCTGATGCTGGTCGACGACGAAATGATCAGTCGAGTAGAGGTTTTCGAAGAGACGGACCTCGACGCCGCGATCGAAAAGTTCGACAAGCTCAGTCGGTCTGCACCACGGCTGGAAAACGCCGCCAGCCAAACCTACGAGCGCCTGATGCGTTTGTTGGCGGCCCACGACTGGGACGCTATCACCGCAATAGTGGCCGACGATTTGTTCTACAACGACCGCAGGCGCGTGGTGAACGCCGGTTTGCGACATGGGCGCCGTGCGGGGATCGAAGACGTGCGGGCGTTGGTCGACGTCGGCTTCTCGCTGACGATCGTCCAGGTTCCAGCGACCCGGGGCGCGTTCCTCGCGCTCTTGCGTATGCGCGCGTCGGGCAGCGACCCCGAGACGATCCAAAACGACGCCTTCAATATCATCGAGGTCGACGCTGAAGGGCGGATCGCGGCGGTCATTGTGTTGGACCTCGAGGACTTCGACGCCGCCATCGCAGAGCTCGACGCCAGGTACCTCGCCGGTGAAGCGGCCACCCACGCGCACACGTGGTCGGTGATAACGCGGGCATACGCCACGCTCAACAGGTACGAGATGCCAGCCACCACAGCGGACTTCGGGAGCATCGACCATCGCAGAGGGACGGCGTTCGCGGCGGGTGAGCTGATCGCATATGTTCGCGCCGCTTGGAATCTCGCACAAGATGGCACGACACACATTGAGACTGTTCATCGGCTGACCGACGGCGGAGCGCTTGTCACCCATGTAACGCGGGGAACGTCCCAAGAGGGCTTCGAAGCCGAGTGGCGGGAACTCGCCCTGCTGACTGTCGAAGGTGAGCTGCTCAACCGCTGCGAGTTATTCGACGAGGAAGACCTTGGCCTCGCGACCGCGCGCTTCGACCAGCTGAGCCAACCGGCATTGCAGCTCGAGAATGCGGCAAGCCAAATGCACAAGCGCCTGGAATCCGTCTTTGCGGCCCGTGATTGGGACACGATGTCCGCCGTTATGGCCGACGAAATCCGCCTTGACGACCGTCGCCGAACGGTGAATTCCGGTATACGAGAGGGCCGTGCGGCCATTCTTGAAGAGATGTCGGCAACGGTCCGGATCGGCGTCAAGACCATGACGTCTGATGTCATCGCCGTCCGAGGTGACCGCCTGGCACTGTGCCGTAGCCAAACCTGGGGTCGCGACACGGGGCCGGAGGCATTCCACACCGATGTCTTCGACGTCTTCGAGCTCAACGCCGCCGGGAAGGTGTCGGCGCGAATCGTGTTTGACCTTGACGACTTTGACGCCGCCATTGCGGAGCTCGACGCGCGCTATCTCGCCGGCGACGCGGCCGCCCACGCACACACCTGGTCCCTGCTCACCGAGGCCTTCGCGGTGCTGAACCGGCGGGAAATCCCGCCCGTGACGCCAGACTGGACGAGCATCGACCACCGACGACTCGCCTCAATCGGTTCGGGTGATCTGGGCGCATATTTGGTTGCTAGCTGGGAACTCTCGCCACAGTCCCGAATCTACATGGCGGCCGTGCACCGGTTGAGCAACCTTGGTGCGGTGGTTACACACGTGGCCATTGGCACCTCGCCGGAGGGTTTCGACGCGGAGTGGCAGGTCGTTGACGTTGTAATGTTTGACGGCGACCGGATCAGCCGCACAGAGCTTTTCGACGAAACCGACGTCGATGCCGCGATCGCGCGGTTCGAACAATTGCACTCTAAGGCGGCACGGCTCGCAAATGCGGCCAGCCAAGCGGACCAGCAATTCTGGGTCTGCTTCGCAGCCCGCAACTGGACTGCCATGGCAGAGTTGCTCACCAGCGACGTGCGCACGGAAGATCGCCGGCGAATCGTGAACGCGGGGGTCTTGCACGGCCGAGAAGTCCATATCGAAAACATGCGCGCCCTCGCCCAAATCGGTGCATACATCACGTCAGTCGACATCGCGACCCGCGGGAAGCGGCTCACCCTTCGTCATATTCGTTCCGCGAACCAGGACCTGCGTCACGGAGAGTTTGGCAGCGAACTGCTGTACCTCATCGAGGTCAATGCGGACGATCAGATAGCGGCGGGGGTCTTCTTCGACCCCGACGACTTTGACGCCGCAATCGCCGAACTCGACGCGCGGTATCTCGCCGGCGAAGCGGCGGCACACGCGCAGACCTGGTCGGCCATCACGCGCAGCTTTGCGTCGATCAATCGGCGCGAAATGCCTGCGACGACATCGGATTGGGTGAACATCGACCACCGGCGCGGTACGTCGATTGCACCCGGTGAAATGGCTGCGCTGATGGGCGCCGCATGGAGTTCGGAGTCTGATCTGAGGTGCTTCATCGAATGGGTGCACCGTCTGAACGATCGCGGTGTCGTCATCACGCACGTCGCACATGAGACCTCGCGAGAAGGATTCCACGCCGAATGGCGGGTGATCAGCGTGATCACGGTCGAGGGCGACCTGATCAACCGCACCGAAGTATTCGACGAGGCAAGCCTGGCTGCCGCGATCGCGAGGTTCGATCAGCTGAACCAGCCCACGCCCCGGTTGGAGAACGCGGCTAGCCGAGTCGGTATGCGGTACCTGGCCCGCTTCGCGGCGGCCGATTGGGACGCCATGGCCGAGATGCTGGCCGAAGACTTCACCAACGACGATCGCCGTCGGGTGGTGGGCTCGGGAATCCAACAGGGTCGCGATGCCCAAATCGCGGACATGCAGACGGTCGGCGACCTGTGGACGCGAAACGTGACGCCGATTGTAATGGCGATACGCGGAGAGCGCCTTGCGCTCATGCGTCTGTGCTTTGCGGACCAGAAGCAAGGGCCGGATGCGTTCCTCACGGAGGCGCTCGGGGTCCTTGAGATCAATGCCGACGACCGAATCGTCGCGGCCGTCTTCTTCGACGACGTCACGGCCGCCTTCGAGGAGCTCGAAACTCGCTATCTCGCCGGTGAGGCGGCCGCCCATGCCAGCGCGTGGTCGGTGATCACCGCGATTTACCGGATGTTCAACCACCATGAACTGCCCACGGCGGATTGGGCGATCGTCGACCACCGGCGGGGCACGCCATTCGCGTCCGGCGAGCTGACCCCGGCTCTGCAGAACTTCTTCGATCTCACGCCGGAATTCCGGGTCGACATCGAAACAGTGCACCGACTCGACACCGTCGGAGCAGTGGTCACCATCGATTCGCAAGGATCGTCACACGACGGCCTGGCCGTCGAGTGGCGCATGATTCAACTTCTCACCGTTGAAGGAGATCGACTCACCCGGTGTGAACTCTTCGACGAGACAGACTTGGACGCCGCGATCGAGAGATTCGAACAACTTCACCGTCCGACGGTGCGGCGGGAGAATAAGGCGACACGAGTTGCTGACCGCTTCTTCGCAAATGTCCAGGCCCGCGATTGGACAGCGATAGCCCAGACCATGGCCGACGACGCCTGCGTCGACGATCGCCGTCGCGTGGTTAATGGCGGGCGTTGGGATGGTCGCGATGTCGTGATCGCAAATATCCGCGCGATCGGCGTAGGTGGGGCCAACATCGCATGGTCCGTGATCGCGATCCGCGGTGAGCGCCTGGCCCTGACCCGTATCAGTTCCTCCAACCTCGGCCTGACGCATGGAGAGTTCGAGAACGCAATGCTCGGCATCGCAGAGATCGATGCTGACGACCGAATGAAGGCTCAGGTCCTGTTCGACGCCCACGACGTCGAGGCGGCTTTTGCCGAGCTCGAGGCGCGGTACATCGTCGGAGAGGCAGCTGGGTCTTCCCGCGCTTGGTCGGTCATCGCAGAGGCGTATGCCGCGGTCAATCGTGGCGAGCTACCGTCGACGACGCCGGACTGGACCAACATCGACCACCGACGGGGAATAGCGTTCCCACCGGGCAATTTGGAGGCGTACCTCGAAGCCTCACGGGACCTGCTCGCTCCGGGGCTCAACGCCTACATCGAAATCGTGCATCGGTTGACTGACATCGGTGCGGTAGTCACTCGGATGATAGAAGGGACGTCGAGCGACGGCTTCCAGGCCGAGTGGCGAGAGATCGGCATCTCAATTGTCGAGGGTGATTTGATCAGCCGCTCCGAGATCTTCGATGAAACCGACCTCGACGCCGCACTCGCCCGGTTCGAAGAACTGCAACCGCGGGCGCGGCGCCTGGACAATGCGGCAACCCAAGTGAGTGAACGGTTTTGGAGCTCCCTAAAGACGCGAGATTGGGCAGCGATGGCCGAGATACTCGCCGAGAACGTCGTGTCGCATGACAACCGCCGGGTTGTCAACTCCGGTGAACTGCGCGGGCGAGATCTGAACCTCGCAAACGTGCGGGCCGTCGCCGAGGTCGGTTTCGAGGGTGTTGACTCGACCCTCCTCGCGATTCGTGGGCAACGGCTTGCCCTCTTCCGCATTCGGTCCTCCGCCCACGGGCTCGAGCCGGGTGAGATCAGCGCGGACATGATCGGCGTCGTGGAGATCGACGGGGACAACCGGATGATCGTTCACTCCATATTCGACGCCGACGACTTCGACGCCGCTTTCGCGGAACTCGAAACCCGGTACATCGCCGGCGAAGCGGCTACCCATGCGCGCGTGTGGTCGCTGGTCACGCAAGGCCACGCTCAATTCAATCGGCACGAGCCTCCCGCAATGACGCCGGACGTGGTCTACGTCGACCACCGTCGCGGCGTGACAATCGCAGGAGCCGACCTTGCCGCATCCGTTCGCGCCGGGTGGGACCTTCTCCCGCAGGTGCACGCCTACGTAGAGACTGTGCATCGAGTGACCGAATTGGGGGCCGTCGCAACCCAAGTGGTCACAGCGACCTCACAAGACGGCTTCGATGCCGAGTGGCAGACGATCACCATTTTCACCTTCGAAGGTGACCGGCTCAGCCGATACGAAGTCTTTGACGAGACGGAGCTCGAAGCCGCGCTCGCCCGCTTCGACGAGCTCAGCCGGCGGATGCCGACCCTAGAAAATGCGGCAAGTCGAGCAGAAGACCGGCTCTTCGCACACTCGGCAGCTCGCGACTGGGTGGCCGCGGCGCAAGTCCTGGCTGACGACAGTTACGTCGATGATCGCCGTCGCGTCGTGAATGTCGGCTTCTGGAATGGTCGTGACGCCGTTTTGGCGAACATGCAAGCCCTGGCTGAAGGTCTTGCCCAAGTGGAACTGAGAGTCATCGCGACTCGCGGGGAGCGTCTCGCCCTCGTTCTCATCCGATCCTTCAGCCCCGACTCACAGCGCGGAGAATTCTTCATCGACATGCTGGGAGTCGCCGAGATCAACACGGAATGTCGAATTTCAGCACACGTCTTCTTTGATCCCGACGACATCGACGCCGCCTTTGTCGAACTCGAAAGTCGTTACCTCGCAGGCGAAGCGGCCGACCACGCGCACACTTGGTCGCTGATGGTTGAGGCCTATGCCACCCTCAACCGGCACGAGATACCCACTATCTCAACGGACTTCGTCAACATGGACCACCGACGCGGGATCACGTTCGAACCAGGCAACATCGTCAGGTACGTCCAGGCCACCTGGGAGATCGCGCCCGACCTCAAAATGTATATCGAGACGGTGCATCGGCTGACGAACGTCGGAGCGGTCATTACGCACAGCGGATATGGGACCTCTCACGAGGGTTTCGACGCGGAGTGGCGCGAGACCATTTTGTACACGTTCAACGACGGCCTGATGAACCGCTGCGAGATGTTCGACGAAGAAGACCTCGACGCCGCGCTCGCGCGCTTCGAGGAGCTGCAACCCGATGCTCGGCGGCTGGAAAACGCGGCAACCCTTGCCGATCAACAGTTCTGGGGGTACATCGCGGCAGGTGACTGGACCGCCCTGGGGACTATCCTGGCTGATGACGTGGCCAATGACGACCGCCGGCGGACCGTGAACGCCGGCATTCGGCGAGGTCGAGATTCCGATGTCGCCAACATGCGAAGCCTTTCCGAGATCGGGGTCACCCACGTCACATCGACCGTCATTGCGACCCGCGGCGAACGACTTCTCCTCAGACGTACGCGATTCTCTCTGGACGAAGGGCCCGAAGACTTCAACGTCGAGCTGCTCTGCGTCGTCGAACTCGACGCCGCAAATCGGATTGCGACCCGCGTCCTGTTCGACCCCGATGACATGGACGCCGCCTTCGAAGAACTCGATGCGCGGTACCTCGCCGGTGAGGCGGCCGCCCACGGGCGGACGTGGGAGATCATCGCGGGTTCTTATGCTTCGATGAACCGGCGCGAGCTGTTTCCGACGACACCGGATTGGGTGAACGTCGATCACCGACGACCCGGGATGTTCGAGGAAGGTGGCCTAAACGCATCCCTGCGTTCGCTGTGGCAGTTGACCTCAGACCTGACCTTCCGGATAGTGGCCGTGCATCGCTTGACTGATGCGGGCATGGTTTGCTCCCATGTGGCCCAGGGTGTTTCACACGACGGCTTTGACGCCGAGTGGCGAGGGATTGAGGTCCAGACCATCGAGGGTGATCGGATTAATCGCTGCGAAATCTTCGACCAAGACGACCTCGACACTGCGCTGGCGCGGTTCGACGAGATCACCGCGGCCAGGCCCGTCGGTGACTGATACAGTCCCGCAACAACAACCGCTCTATCTCTTGGCGGACAGCCAGCTGCTCTTCTGGAGACGGCGGGACCGGCTGATCCTCGATGCAGCCCTCGATGGACTATCCTGCGGCACAACGGTTACCGCGGCCTACATCGGTGCCTCCAACGGAGATCGTCCGGAGTACTACGAAATCTTCGAGGCGGCGATGGATGCCGTCGGCATCACCGACCGGCGCATGATCGCGTCGTCATTCGGCCCGCAAGACCGCGCCTACCTCGAGAACGCCGCGTTGATCGTCCTCGCTGGCGGCGACGTGCGTCTCGGCTGGAACACCATCGAAAAGACGGGGATGAAGGGGGTGATTCTGGACCGGCACGCCAAAGGGGCGATTCTGGTGGGCATTTCGGCCGGAGCAGTCCAGCTCGGACGCTACGCAATTGTCGATCCGCCGGAATCCGCCGTGTCCGAGCGGCTCGATGGGTTCGACCTCGTCCCCATGGCCATCGACGTGCACGACGAGCGGGCCGGGTGGGGGCGGCTGTCGCGGGCCATTGAAGGCCTGAACGGGGCGGCCGCCGGGCTCGGCATCCCGTCCGGCGGCGGCGTCATCGCCCACGCGGACGGCACCATCGAGCCACTGCGCCGTCCCGCGCGCAAATTCGTCTTCGACGGCGCTAGCGTCGTGGCCTCAACCGTGCCCGCCGCCTAGGCGGTCACCGATCATCGCCGTCTCGGGCGGTGCGCCGCCAGCACGTCGGCGTTGGCCAACGACTGGGCCTCAGCGGCCAGCGTCGAAGCCCTGTTGGCGTACGCAATCGCGTCGGCGGCGTTGCTTGCCTCATGGGCGTGCGCCGCCGCCAAATGCCCTTTGGCTTCCTCTAATCGGGCCTGCGCCTTGGCGCCGATGCTCTGGCGATGGCTGGCGACGTAGTCGGAGATCTGGCGCATTCTGGCATCCGCGGTGGTCAAGGCCTGCGCCAACGACTGCCCCTCAATACTTCCCTGCCCAGCGCTGACGGCGGCGCGTCGGCGCTGCCGGCGCGCCACATAGAACAGGAAAAGTGCCGCGACGACGACCACGGCGACACCGACGATGACGATCGGCAGCCACGGCCGCTTCGATGGGCTTGCCGGCTCAGGCAAGTTCGCCGATTTGTCCAGCCCGTCGGCCGCGGCGACGGCGGCACCCGCCCAATTTTTCGTGGCCACCGCGGGGTCAATTTTGCTGCGCTGCAGGTCGCTTAATTCGGTTGCGGTGAGACTGCGTGGCGGCACGGTGAACGTGTACAGCTTGGTGTTGGTGGCCACGGCGAGCAGCGCGTCGTGGTCGCCCAGCCGGCTTTCGCTACGGGTGCGTTCGGCCCAGTTATCGGGCTTATATCGGTTGAAGTTGTCGACGTAGACGACCCACAGCCAAATGCGCTGATCGTGGTAGAGCCGCTCGATCGCCGAGCTGACCGCGGCCCGGTCTGAGGCGGCCAGCGCCCCGGTGTTGTCGGTGATGTGATCCGCGAGCTTGGACGGGGGTTGCGCGGCGGCGGGGTTCGCCACCGGCAGCCCCACCGCGAGGATCGTGAGAATCACACCGACCAGGCGAACGACGCGCATACCGGTAATTTAGCCGTGATTCACGCATGCGGAGTGACGAGGAACTTTTCTCCGGTGGCTCGCTTGAGGTATGCGTTGAACGCCTCGGGTTTGAGCATGCCCGCGAGCGATACCTCGCGGGTATAGCTACTCGCGAACGTCGTGGTGAGCTCCGCGGCGACCCGGGCACGCAGCCGGCGGATCGTCTCGGCGCCCGCGCTCTGCAGGAACGGGGTGAGCAGCCACCCGCCCACACCCCAAGCCATTCCGAAGTTTCTGTTGAGCACGGTGGGGCCGGTGTCGAGGGCGCCGTAGATGTACACCTGCTTGTGAACGCTCGACCCGTAGCGCGAGTACTGGGCCGCGGTCGAATTGGCCGCCTCCTCCATGCCATTGAGGATCTGGCTCGCCAGCGTTCCGCCACCCGTGGCGTCGAACGCGAGCGTGGCCGATGTCGCCTTGAGCGCCTCGACGAGATCGGTCGCGAACGACGGCGACGTCGAGTTGAGCACATGGGTCGCGCCGAGAGACTTCAGCAGCTCTTCTTGTTCGGGCTTGCGGACGATGTTGACCAGCGGTATCCCGTCCTGCTGGCACAGCTTGACCAGCATCTGGCCGAGGTTCGAGGCCGCGGCGGTGTGCACGAGAGCGGAATGCCCTTCGCGACGCATGGTTTCGGTCATGCCCAGCGCCGTCATCGGGTTGACGAAGGACGACGCCCCGTCCCGGGCCGTAGCACCATCGGGCAGCACTAGACAGGCGGATGCGTCGACCGCTCGGTATTGCGAATACATCGCGCCGCCCGCGATTGCCACCGTCTTTCCAACCAACGCCTGGGCGGCTTCGGACGACCCCGCGGCCACCACCGTGCCCGCGCCCTCGTTGCCGACGGGAAGCGATTGGTCGAGTCGAGCCGACAGCCCTTTGAGGCTGGTCTCCCCGACAGGCGCGGTGACGACGGGGCGCTCCGGTGTGCCCGCGACCGTCGCCTTGGTCATGTCCGCCCCGGCAATCAGCAGGCCCAGGTCCGACGGGTTGATGGGCGAGGCTTCCACACGCACCACCACCTCGTTGGCACCGGGGGCTGGTACCGGCACCTCGTGCAGCGAGAGTTCGAGCGTGCCCTCCGACGTCACCAACGAACGCAGTTCCAGGGCGGTGTCGGGCAGATCTGCGGACATGGGCTCTTCCTCGTTCCTGTCAGGGGCTTCTGTCGTCCTCAACGTCACACCCGGCTACACATCTTCCGCCGCGGCGTCGAGGTAAAACCAGCGGCCGGCGCGGCGCTCGAAGCGGCTGCGCTCGTGCAGAGCGCCCATGCGGCCGCCCGACTCGAACCGGGCCGCGAACTCCACCTCGCCAGAATCGTCGTTCGGGCCGCCGGCGACGACGTCAAGCACGTCGAGGCCGGTCCAGGTGATGTTGGGGTCGACGGCCACGTCGGCCGGCCGGGTGCGCGGGTGCCAGGTGCGAAACAGGTAGTCGGCGTTGCGGTGCGCGAACGCCGAATACCTCGAACGCATCAATTCCTCGGCCGTTCGGGCCTGGACCTCGCCGTCGTGCAGCGGTCCGCAACACGCGGGATAGTCGTCGCCACTGCCGCAGGGACACGGTTCTGGACTGACGCGGCGCCCAGACATCAGGATCGACTGCCCAGCAGCCGTCGCTCGATCACGTCCGCACCGCGGGTGACCCCACCCGTTGCCTCGAAGCCCTCGGCGACTCGCTGGGCCCCAGTTGTCATCGAAATAGCTTCCAGCACTTTTCTTTTCAGCCTCGCTGGCGTGAGTTTTTTTGCCGGCAAACGGGTTCCGCTGCGCGATACCTCGACCCGTCTGGCCACCTCGAACTGATCGCGGCCATAGGGCACGGCGCACACGGGGACGCCGCGCGCAAGCGCCTTCTGTGTGCTGCCCATGCCGCCGTGCGTGACGGCGACCACGGCCCGGCTGAGCACCAGCCCATGCGGCACAAACTCCCGCACCGTGGCGTTAGCGGCCACGGCAATGCCATCGGGTACTCCAGACGGGTACGTGGCGACGACGTGTACCGGTTCTGCGGCCAACGCTTCCATTGCGGCAACGGGCAATCCGCTGTCGGACTGGCGATCCGATGAGGTTGTCACCAACACGATCGGACGGTCTATGTCTTCTAGCCACCCGGGAGGAGCGGCCGGTGGGTCGAACTCGCACGGCCCGATGAGCTCGACGGAATGCCCCCAATCGGGGTGCGCGTACTCGAACGGCTCGCCGGTTGCGACGAGCAACAGCGGCGCGCGCCTCAGTAATTCGTCGACGGTGCGGACGGTCACGGCGCCAGCGGTTGCGCGGACCGCGCTCAGCGGCCCAAGCAACGCACGCTCGAATGGTGCGGCCACGAAGGGGCGGACCGCCTCGTCACGCAGCCGGCCGACCAGCCCGGGCAAGGGACGCAAACCCGGCCCGAACGGCGGTGCGCCACGCGATCGCAGGAACGGCGTGTACGGCCAGAACGACA
The DNA here is from genome assembly GCF_001667595.1 of Mycobacterium sp. E2989. Taxonomy (NCBI): domain Bacteria; kingdom Bacillati; phylum Actinomycetota; class Actinomycetes; order Mycobacteriales; family Mycobacteriaceae; genus Mycobacterium; species Mycobacterium sp. E2989. The sequence goes on from NZ_LZJX01000111.1 coordinate 41,695, forward strand.
CCCAGGGCAGGGCACCGGCGTCCGCCACCGCCGCCGCACCCCAACAGTTCGCGTCCACCACCAGCAGATCGGGCCTTCCCGTGGCGATGGCCGCACGCAGATCTTCGACCTCGTGGGCGGCGCGTTCAACGAAAACCTCGAACGCCATCCTCAAGGCGGTACGGCCATTCGGCGCCATCCAGTCGGTCATGGCCAATGCTTCGATCCGCCGATCGATCGCCGTCGTCTCGAAGCCCTGCTCGCGGCCGGTCGGGACGCCCTCGGTGAGCGTTTTCAGGATGATGCGGTGACCGCGCCGCTGAAGTTCGATGAGCAACGCGACGATTGGATACAGGTTTCCGCGCGCAGGCGACGTGTACGCCAGGATGATGGCCATCGAAATCAGGGATTCCGACGTTCGGCCCTGTCAGGCATGAGCGGATAGTTTATCGACAACGCTTGATCCGAGACCGCGCTTCGGCGGTTCGCCCGCGTTCCTGATCGGGTGTCTGCCGCCCCGGTGGACGTTACGCTTGACCGGCAGCCACCTCGAGGACGCGGAAATGGTCACATGACGGGGTCAGCATGTCGGAGGTGCGGCACCGAGCCTCGCGCCGGCGCCCGCTTTTGTGATGCTTGCGGAGCCCCCATCGAGGCGGTCGCCGCACAGGCGGAACACAAACAGGTGACCGTCCTCTTCGCCGACGTGGTGCGGTCAATGGCTCTCGCCGCGATTGTCGATACCGAACGACTGCGCGAAGTCATGGGCGACCTTTTCAACAGCTGCGGGGCGGTCATCCAACGCTACGGCGGCACGGTCGACAAGTTCACCGGTGACGGCATCATGGCGCTGTTCGGCGCCCCGATCGCCCTGGAAGACCACGCGATCCGCGCGTGTATCGCGGCTCTGGAGATACAGACCGAGGTGGCAACGCTAGCCCGTGATGTGCAGGATCGCGATGGCATTGCGCTTTCGCTGCGGATCGGACTGAACTCCGGCGACGTGGTGGTCGGTCAAATCGGTGCCAGCCCTTCCAGTTACACGGCAATCGGCGCACAAGTGGGGATGGCTCAGCGGATGGAAGCCGCCGCTCCCCCGGGTGGTGTCATGCTCAGTGAAGCCACCTCCCGCCTCGTCGAGCATGTCGCAGTGCTCGGGGATCCACAGATGGTGTCCATCAAGGGCGCAGCGGAACCCGTCCCCGCTCGGCGTCTGGAGGCGATGGCCCGCGGCAAGACGCTGACCGCGCGGATTGAATCGACCATGGTCGGTCGAGATGACGAAATCGCCGCCTTGCGGGTGACCCTCAACGATGCGGTCGAGGGCCGAGGCTGCGTCGTCGGCGTCTCCGGGCCTGCCGGTATCGGCAAGAGCCGGATCTCTCGCGAGCTGCTGAAGATGGCCCAGGGCCATGGGGTGAAGGTGTTCTCGACCTTCTGCGAATCTCACGCCAGCGCAATCGCCTTCACCGTCGTTGCCCGGCTCGCCCGCGACCGATTCGGGCTGAACGAACTCGACCCCGCAACCGCCCGAGCGGCGCTGAGAACTCAACTCACCCAGGCCGACCCCGAGGACCTGATACTGCTCGATGAGCTTGCCGGCATTCGCGATCCCAACGTACCGTCGCCCAACGTCTCAGCGGACGCCAGGCGGCGACGCTTGGCCGCGCTTCTCAAAACCGCTGCTCTTCAGCGCAATACTCCGTCGCTTTACATCATCGAGGACGCCCACTGGATCGACGAGACCAGTGAGGCGATGCTCGCCGACTTGATGACCGTGATCCCCCGGACACGGTCGATGGTCGTTGTCACCTACCGTCCGGAGTACAAGGGCGCCCTGGCGCAGACGCCCGGTTTCCACAGGTTCGACCTGAAGCCGTTGGATGGCTCAGCGGCATCGACGATGACCGTGGAATTGATTGGCCGCGACCCCTCACTCGTCGAGCTCGCAGAACGCATCGTCGAGCAATCAGCCGGAAATCCTTTCTATGTCCAAGAGATCGTGCGCGAATACGCCGAACGCGGGGTTATCGTCGGCGAGCGAGGCGCATACCAGCGGCAACAGGACGTCGGCGATGTCAGTGTGCCTCCCACCCTGCAGGCGACTATCGGCGCCCGCATCGATCGCCTGACGGCTCCGGCCAAGCACGTTCTCAACGCCGCAACCGTCATCGGATCCCGTTTCAGCACTGAACTTCTCGCCGTGGTGCTCAACGAAACCGACGGTCAATCACAAGTAGCCCTTGCCGAGTTGGTGCACTCCGAGCTCATCGATCAAGTCATGTTCACACCGCGCGCCGAGTATGCGTTCCGCCACCCGCTCGTCCAAGCCGTGGCCTATCAATCTCAGCTCAAACAGCCACGCGCCGAGCTTCACCGGCGCCTGGCCGCGGCTATCGAGCAACGCAACGCCGTGGCGCTCGATGAAAACGCGGCGTTGATCGCGGCTCACCTCGAAGCCGCGGGAGATCTGCGTGACGCGTTCGGCTGGCACATGCGGGCCGGAACGTGGTTCACCAACCGCGACATCAACGCCGCACGCGCGAGTTGGCAACTGGCGCAACGGCTGGCGGATCAGATGCCCGGTGGCGAACCTGACCGGGATGTGATGCGTGTGGCACCTCGCGCCCTGCTGTGCGGAAGCGCATGGCGGGCTGGCGGCAGCGTCGCCGATGCCGACTTGGAGGAGCTGCGCGACCTGTGCGCCAGCGCCGATACCCAGGTGCCCCTGGCGTTGGGGATGGCCGGTTTGTTGATGCAGCAGGCGACGCACGCGCGCAATCGTGAGTCGCTGCGCTTGATATCCGAATACGTAGAACTGCTGGAAGCCATTGGAAGCCCTGAGCTGACGGTGGCGCTGCTCTATCCCGCGATATACGCGAAATATGAGGCGTGCGAGATGTCGGCAGTCGTGCAGCTAGCACAGCGCGTGATCGATCTGGCCGACGGTGATCCGGTCAAGGGGAATCTTCTTACCGGCTCACCTCTGGCGTTCGCGACGGCCATGCGCGCATCGGCACGATGCGCGCTGGGGCAACCGAACTGGAGGGGCGACTTCGACCAGGCGATCGCGTTCTCCCGCGTGGACCCGACGACCTTCGTCTCGATTGTCATGTTCAAATACATGTTGGGCATCTCGATCGGGGCGGTGGCGGCAGACGCCGAGGCGTTGAACGACACCGCGGAGGCGTTGCAGACCGCTCAGCGATGCAGTGAAGACTTCGCCGTGCATGCGGCGCAGCTAGCGCGGGGAATCGCCCTCGTCTCCGAGGACGGCGCTGATCGTTCTGCCGGTTTCGAGCTGCTTGCCGAAGCGCGGTCCGCCGCGCTGAGTGAGCGATTCATCCTGGGGACCGTGCCGATCATCGACCTCCACATCGCGAAAGAAAAAGTTCGGGCGAAGGAGATCGACGGCGCGATTGAATTGTCGCGCCGCGTGATCGCCGAGCTGCGGGCGACAGGGCCGCCGGTGTACCTGGGTGCGGCCACCAGCGTTCTGGTCGAAGCATTGCTGCGGCGGGGCAGCGACGCCGATCTGATGGCCGCGCGTGACGCCATCCACGACATGGCGGCGGTTCGGACAGAGCCGAACTTCGTGGCCTACGAGCTACCACTGCTCCATTCGCAGGCGTTGCTGGCGCGCGCTCGTGGCGACACACTGGAGTACCGGACCCATGCGGGTCGCTACGAGGCCCTGGCGCAGGCGGTCGAGTTCCAAGGTCACACCTCGGCGGGGCTTGGCGCGCGGTAGGCGCCAGTTCACCTGTGCCCCATTCACCGCTCGGCTCGCCACCGCAGCGGCACATGAACCGGGTACCAGCCGTCGAAGATTTGGCTCGGAGCAGGGCTGTAGGGCTGGGGATACCACGCCTTGGGGACGTCCCCGGCGTCCCAGTCGAACCAGAAGAACGGGACCTCGGCAAGCCACACTTCGAAGAACAGGCTCAGCAGATCGCGGACGAGGTGCGACGCCGGGCAGCGGTGCGGTCCTCCCCCGAAACTCCAATTCCGTTGCGGGCCATCCAATTTGAAGGTATGGCCCGACATTTCATCGGCCTCGTCGCGGTGAACCAGCCCGACGCACAGGTGGACAGGGGACCCGCCGGGAATCGTCGTTTCGCCGATCGTCACGCTGCGACTCGTGATTCGTGACACGGTCTTGGCCCCGCCATCCAACCGCAGCAGCTCCTCGATGAAACTGCGTAGCTTATCGGGGTTTTCGCGTAGCTCCCGCTGAAGCGTGGGCCTCCGCGCCAGCACCGCCAGTCCGGCCTTCATCGCGAACGACGCGAAAATCAAACCGCGCAGCACCGACCCGATCATTCCGAGCACTTCTTCGTCGGTGAGCGCTTCGCCGGCGAGGCGGCTGATCACATCGGCGCCACCGCGCGGCTTACGGCGGGCGGCGCCCACCAGCTGCGGGTTGAGCGCTTCGAGACTGACGTCCGCCGGCAGACCCGAAACCGCGACGAATGCTGCCCGCCAAGCAAAGTCAGCGGCATTGGCGCCGTCGCAGTGGTCCAGTTGCGTCGCGACGTCGCGCACGCCAGTTTCGATGATTCCGCGTACGGGCTTCAGCATCTCCCGCGAATTGCCCGGATTGAACAACAAGTCGACCATGATTTTGCGGTACGGCCCGAACGGCGGATTGCCGGGCATCAGTTCGCTTTGGCGGCTGGCGAATGACTCGCCGTCACGCACCGCGGCCAGGACGTCGTCCCGCCGCCACAACACGTAGGTGCCGTCCGGCTCCCGCAGTACCCTTTGACCCGTCCGCTGCGCGGCGGCCAGCCACTCCCGGAAACCCGCGGCGGCAACCTCGTCGGACCGCATGACTTCCGCCGCGGCGGAGGCGGCCTCGCCCGCAGACTCGGTCACGGCGCACCACCCATACGGGTTAATTTAGCCGGAATCAGCTCTCACCGATCTGGAAGGTGAACTCGTGGCCGCAGATGCGAATGCGGTCACCGTCGGCCAGCGTCGCGCTGGTACGGATCCGCTGCTCCGCGACCTCGACTCCGTTGGCCGACTGCAGATCGGTGATCACGAAGCTGTTGCCGGTGTCGACGAGCACCGCGTGAAAGCGGCTCACGGTGTCGTCGTCGAGGACGATGTCGTTGTCGGCGAGGCGCCCGATCCTGGTGGCCGCCCCTCGCAGGGGGTAACGCCGTCCGGTGGCGTCACGCAGGTGGGCAACGGCGGACGTCCGGGCCTCGGTACGCCACTGGAACGTGCTGGCGGCACGCTTCGCGGTCGCGCGTGCCGCGTGCTTGACGTCCAGCGGCTCCTGGCTCAAAACCCTTTGGTGAAGGCTTCGCAACGTTGGGCCAGGGTCGATGCCGAGGTCCTCGGCGAGCGCACTCTTGAGCCGACCGTATGCGTCGAGTGCATCGTATTGGCGGTCCGCTACGTAGTAGCCGGTTATCAATTGCGCCCACAGCGGTTCTCGGTAGGGGTGCTCGGCCACCAGCGCCTCCAATTCGGGAATTATGGAGTGCGTTCGCCCGCAAGCGATTTCGGCTTCGGCCCGCGCCGTCAGGGTCACCAACCTGTCCTCCGCGAGGGCGGCCGCGAACGGCCCGACGAACTCGAAGTCGCGCAGATCTTCGAGAACCGGTCCGCGCCACTCGGCCAGCGCGTCCGATAGGTGGCCGCTGGCCTGTTCGAACCGCCCTGCGGCGGCGGCCTGGATCCCCGCCTTCTGCGCGATGGCGAAACGGCCGAGGTCGCAGTCCGCATCGGGCACGTTGAGCCGATATCCCGGTGGGGCACTGACCAGAACGTCCGCCGGATCCACCCCGGCGCCGCTGACCAGTCGGCGGAGCCTGGACACGTGCGCGTGCAGGCTCGCCCGGGCCTCGGGAGGCGGGCGCTCCTGCCACGCCGCGTCGATCAATGAGTCGATGGAGACGGTGCGGTTCCGGTTGATCAGCAGCGCCGCCAGCACCGCGCGCTGCTTGGCCGGCCCGAGCGGAAGGTCGGTGCCGTCGGCGCGCATCTGCAACGGCCCCAACACGCCAAACTGGAGAGCGTTCTGGGCCATCGCGGTGGCAATCCCTTCAGCCGGCGTTAAACCCCATTCTGGGGTGTGGTCTGCGCCGTCACCACAGGTAGACGCGCGCGCTGCTGCCCCCGACGCAGGTGATCCAGCTTTCCCCGGGGTGCTGCTGACAATGCATGAGGAAGTTCGATCCGTTGCACAGTGCACCGGGCACCGTTTTGCAGTCGACAGCCCCCGGCGCGGAAACGGCGCGTGGCAGCGGGCTGGCATCGCCGTATTCGGCCCAATACGACGTCAGCACGCTGTTGGCGAAAAGGCATGAGGTTTCGGGTGTCCCGCGTCCGGCGCGGGTGCCGAAGCCGGTGGCCGTCGGCAACGAGAAGCCTTGGTCGCAGGACTGATGCAGGCTGCTCATGTCGGGCCCGGTGATCAATGGGGGCTGGACGGCGCGCGCGGGCGGGTCCTGTTGCTGGCCCGTCGGCGGGTGGACGAGAACACCGACGGCGACTGCGATTCCCGCGAGGATCAGGGCGGCCGCGGCCGCGATCACGGTCGGTAGCACCCAGCGCCGCCGGCGCCTTTCCGACCGGGGCTCGCGATGTTCGGCAGCGGCGAGCTGGTCCGTCGGGCCGCCGGAGGCCATGGTGGCGGCGGTGAACGGTCGCGTGCGGTCACCCTCGGCCGATGGGCTTCCCAACGCGCGCTGCGCGGCGCGGGCGAGGCCGCCCGCCGTCGCGTACCGGTCGTCGGGGTGCTTGGCCATCCCGCGGGCGACGACGTCGTCGAACGCCGGGGGAACGCGCCGATTCACCGCGCTCGGCCGGGGCGGCGGCAAGGCGAGATGCGCCGCCACCAGATGCTCGAGGCTGTCGCCGTCGAACGGAGCGTCCCCGGTCAGCGACTCGTACAACACGCACGCCAGCGAGTAGACGTCGACGGCGGGCGTGGCCACTTTGCCGTTAAATCGTTCGGGCGCCATGTAATTCAACGTGCCGATCTGGGTGCCGACCGTGGTCAGCCGGGGATCGGCCGTGGTCTGCGCGATTCCGAAGTCGACGAGATACACGAAATCCGCGGGCGTGACGAGGATGTTCTGCGGCTTGACGTCGCGGTGAATCAATCCTTCGGCGTGTGCGGCGTCGAGCGCGTCGGCGACCTGGCTGACGATGGCCACCGCCCGTGCGGGCGCCAGCGGCCCCTCCGCGATGAGGTCGAAAAGCGTCTGTCCCTGCACCAAACGCATGTCGATGTAGAGGTTGCCGTCGATCTCCCCCCAGTCGTGGATGGGAATGACATGCGGTTCTTGCAGCATCGCCGCCGCCTGGGACTCCCGCTGGAACCTGGTCCGGAAGGTGGTGTTGGCTGAGAGCTCTTCGGCGAGCACCTTGAGAGCGACGGTCCGCCTCTTGCCGGTGTCGTAGGCCTCGTACACCACCCCGCCGCCGCCCTTGCCGATCCGGCGGGTGATGTCGTATTTGCCGAACGTCGTGCCGACGCGCGAGTCCACCGCCATCGCCCTCGATTCCTCGGGTACCGACGCAGTATCTCCCCTGCCGGCCGAGCGACGCACCTGTTTGCCGCAAAGCCGTCGCGACGGTTCGGCGCCCCCGCAAGGTTCGCGCAAGAAACACGCAAGGCGTCCGCCGCAACCTTTCCGTGACCGGGCATCGAGGCCCAGCGCAACGACAAACTCTCCTACCGAAGGAACCGAAGATGGCAACACTGTCACACCCCCGGAGTCGGCGCGCCGGGCTCCGCCGCAAGCTGGCGTCCGCCCTGGTAGCCATGATTGCGGGCTCGGCAACAATCAGCCTGGCGACTACGGCCCACGCCGAGCCCGAGGCGATGGCGGCGCACGGCGTCGAGGCGCCGCTATCGGCCGTCCCATGGTCACAGGTCGGCCCGGGCTGGTTGCTCGCCATGTGGAGCCCCGCTCCCGGGCTGCACCCCGGCGCGCCACCGATCAACGCCGCGGC